>CAYZHL010000160.1:0-2567 GCA_964478095.1 uncultured Clostridia bacterium
TCTCAGTGTACGTGGGCGTGCAGCTGTTCGGCGTGAAGGGGTTTATAGCCGGTCCGCTGGCAGTGATATTCTTCAAGGCGATTCTGCATTCCATTATTCTGCCGATGTTTCCTCTTGACAAGGAGTAAGGGATGTTGTCAGTCTGCATTCTGGGCTCTACTGGTTCGGTCGGTAGCCAAGCGATCGAGGTGTCGAGGTCGCTGGGCCTTCGGGTCAGCGGGTTATCGGCGTGGTCCAATGTCCGCCTCCTGGCTGAGCAGGCACGCGAGTTCAGGCCGAGCGCATGCGCAGTGGGCGACTCCCGCGCGGCGAGCGATGCCCGGAGCCTGCTTAGCGAGTTATCGCCTGCCCCAGAGCTATTTGTCGGAACCGAGGGCCTGGCAGAGCTGGCCTCCATGGCGGAGCACGAGATCGTGCTCAATGCGGTCGTAGGCTTCGCGGGTGTGTATCCAACGCTTGCGTCGATCGACGCAGGGCATGACGTGGCACTGGCGAACAAGGAGGCACTGGTGGCAGCGGGCAGTATCGTCATGGGGCGCGCGAGGCAGCGAGGCGTATCGATACGGCCGGTTGACAGTGAGCATTCAGCCATCTGGCAGTGCCTGGCGGGGCAGAACCGGCCGGGGCTTTCGCGCCTCATACTGACTGCGTCCGGAGGCCCCTTTCGCGACAGGGCGGATCTTTCGGATGCCACTCTGGAGCAGGCGCTCGCCCATCCCAACTGGCGGATGGGGCCGAAGATATCGGTGGATTCGGCCACGATGATCAACAAGGCCCTGGAGGTAGTGGAGGCCTACTGGCTTTTCGACGCCTCCCCGGATATTATAGAAATTGTCGTGCACCGCGAGAGCATAGTGCATTCCATGGTCGAGTTTGCCGACGGATCGATCATTGCCCAGATGGGCGCGGTCGACATGCGTACCCCCATACAGTACGCCCTAACGTATCCCAGGAGGCGCCGAGGATTGGCCCAACGGCTTGACCTTGCCGGGCTTGGAACCCTCACGTTTGCGTCGCCTGACGCCGAACGCTTCCCAGGCGTGCTGCTTGGGCATCAAGCGCTGCGAGGCGGGGGAGTGGCCCCGGCCGTCATGTCTGCGGCGAACGAGGCCGCGGTGGACCTGTTCTGCCGAGGCGTGCTGCGTTTCTGCGACATAGCTCCTGCCGTGGCCGAAGCCATGGCCAGTATCGGAGCGGGCGGGGAACCCTCGCTTGACGAAATCGTTGAGGCAGATGAGCGGGCCAGGCAGTTCATTAAGGAGAGGTGCGGCGGATGTACGCGCTAGCTTTCATAGTAGTCGTCGGTCTAGTGGTACTCGTCCACGAGCTGGGCCATTTCGCGGCGGCAAGGCTCGCGGGGGTGCGAGTGTACGAATTCGCCATCGGGTTCGGCCCCCGACTGTTTGCGAAGAGGATAGGCGAGACGCTATACGCTGTGCGCGCTCTGCCGCTTGGCGGAATGTGCAGGTTTGCAGGGATGGACGATTCGGATCTCCCAGGTGAACAGGTTGATCCTGATGACCCGGCAAGCTTCGTGAACCGGCCTTTCTGGCAGAGGATACTTGTAGTTGCGGCCGGGCCGCTGATGAACTTCGTGCTAGCGATCATCATCCTTACCGGGCTGTTCTCGGCCTATGGAGTGCCGATGGCCAGGATCGTGGATGTGATGGACGGAAGCCCGGCGCAGGTCGCGGGCTTCAAGCCGGACGATACGATCCTCGCCATCAACGGAAGGCCGGTGGCATCAGTTGCCGGATTCGTGAACACAATATCGGCCAGCTGGGGTAGGCGCTTGGACGTTGAGGTCGTCAGGGACGGACAAAGACACACAGTGCACGTAGTCCCCGAGTACGATTCCGAGGCCGGAGTGGGTCGCATTGGCGTGAGGCTTACGGAGTCTCCCGTGAAATCCGAAGTCCGCGGTACTCTGGGCGGGGCGATCAGGTATACATGGGGAGTGATCGATACGACGATCACGTCGCTGTGGGCGGCGCTGTCGGGCAGGGCCAAGCCCGAAGTGTCGGGCCCGCTGGGCATCGCAGGCATGTCGGCTCAGGCCGCAGAGCAGGGCTTGCCCAGCCTCCTGATGTTCATCGCCCTCATCTCCACTAGCCTGGGCCTTTTGAATCTCATGCCGGTGCCGATACTCGACGGAGGCTGGATCGTGCTCCTAGCTGTGGAGGCGGTACGTGGAAAGAGACTATCGCCGCAGGTCGAAGAGGCGCTCAGATTCGTCGGGCTTGCGCTCCTGATGCTGTTGATGGTGTACGCTACGGTGAGCGACATTTCGCGGCTGATCGTCCGCGAGATGTGATTTTTGTCGGCATATGGATGGTGTGCAGGATTGACTACTCGCGATAGCACCCGGCAAGTCATGGCTGGACATGTTCCGATAGGCGGCGGCGCTCCGGTATCGGTTCAATCGATGACCGACACCGACACGCGCGACGCAGAGGCGACGATTGCCCAGATCAATCGGCTGCAGCAGGCAGGATGCGAAATAGTACGCATTGCCGTGCCTGATCCGGAGGCTGCCGACGCCCTGGGCCTGATTCGCAAGGCCGTCC
>CAYZHL010000160.1:2577-4726 GCA_964478095.1 uncultured Clostridia bacterium
GTTGGCCAGCATCGAGGCCGGCGTCGACAAGCTGCGCATCAATCCGGGCAACATTGGCAGTCGCGCGCGCGTGCGCGAACTAGCGGCGGCAGCTCGCGATAAGGGTATCCCGATACGCATCGGGGTCAACCTGGGCTCTCTCCCTCGCGAGCTCCTAGAGAAGCATGGCCGAACTGCGCGCGCCATGACGGAGGCGGCTCTAGGCCACATCGGCCTGCTCGAGCGGGAAGGGTTCTACGACATAGTTGTGTCGCTCAAGGCGTCGGACGTGCCTCGTACAGTGGAGGCTTACCGTACGTTGTCGACGCTCGTGGATTACCCTTTACACGTGGGAGTCACTGAGGCTGGGCCTCCGCCCGGCGGTATCGTGAAGTCCGCAGTGGGGATAGGCATCATCCTTGGAGAGGGTATCGGAGACACTATCCGGGTGAGCCTTACCGGCGACCCTGCCTCCGAGGTATCCGCGGGCCGCGAGATCCTTGCTGCGCTGGGGCTCAGGTCGTTTGGGCCTGTCATAGTATCGTGCCCGACGTGCGGTAGACGGCGCGGAGATGTGGCAGGCATTGTGTCGGCTGTGCGCGAAGCAATCTGTGGCATTGCTGTGCCCATAACCGTTGCGGTTATGGGCTGTGAAGTGAACGGCCCCGGCGAGGCGCAGGACGCCGATGTGGGGCTAGCGTGCGGACGTGGGGTCGGGCTGATATTCATGAACGGACGTGTGGTACGCAGAGTGTCAGAAGAGCAAATGGCGCCTGCGCTTGTTGAAGCCGCAAAGGCGGTCGCTTCGGCCAAGGAGACAGGGCAAAGCAGTGAGGATGGGTCGAAGGGGAACCGGCTATGGTCAACGCGAGACTGGGGGGGATGACCATCATGCGCGTCTCGGCTATAGTGCCTGCGTACAACGAGGGCCCTAGAATTGCCGCCGTGCTCGATGTCGTTCGCCAGAGCAAGATGGTGGACGAGATCCTGGTAGTGGATGACGGTTCCAGTGATGATACTGCAGAGGTCGCGGCAGCGCACGGAGCGAAGGTGGTACGCATGGGTCATAATCTCGGCAAGGGAGGCGCCGTAGCGCGAGGGATAGAGTCGACCTTGGGCGACGTGCTTCTGTTTCTCGATGCAGACCTGGTGGGCCTGACCGTGGCCCATGTGGAAGACCTGCTCGCGCCGGTGCTATCCGATAAGGCTGACATGACTGTGGGCATCTTCGGAGACGGGCGCCCCGCGACTGATATCGCACAGGCGATCACTCCGTGGCTGTCTGGCCAGCGCGCTGTGAGACGCAGCGCGTTTGACGGCCTGAATCTGGAGGAATCTGGGTTTGGCATAGAGGCGTTGCTTACGCGCCATGCAAGGGAGTCGGGAATGAGGGTCGCGGAAGTCAAGCTTCCGAGACTCACTCAGGTCATGAAGGAGGAAAAGCTGGGCCCGGTGAAGGGGGCAGCCCTGCGAGTCAAGATGTACTGGGACGTCCTGAAGACTGTAGTTCACTGGGACTGAAGGCTAGGGCAGTATCTGGAGGGTTGGGTTTGTCTACAGTGCTAGTGTTGGTTCCGTCCGATGACCGGGCGGGGCTTGGTTATATATTCGAGCGTGCCGGCATGAGCGCTCCAACGTCCATATCGCCTTCTTGCAGGATTGAGAAGGTCGACGTTTATCCCCACTCTAGGCAGTGGGTCGTGCATCTGGCCGGTGACGACGCTATCGGCGAAGAGTGCTGCGAGCAGATTTGCGTGGCTTTTCGCAAGATTCTGGGAGATAGCTGCGTTGTGTACATAAAGCCGGCGGCTGAGGGCTCCGGCGGGCACGCGCGCCCTGCCGACATCCTCGGCTATTCGAACGATCCTGACAGTATCGACAGCGGCTTGTTGCAGGGCTGCTGGGAACAGATCGCCCGGCGCGTGCTGGATCGGGCTCCCAGTGTGGGAGTGTGGCTGGGCCAGGCCAGATGTCATGCTGCCGACGGTCGAGTGATCGTCGAGGTTCCGGGGGATGTGCAGCGTACCAAGCTGGCGGAGCGCGGATGCGCGGCTCTGATCTCGGATGCTCTGCGTGACATCGCCGGCGTTCGGGCGCCAGTATCGATAGAGGTGGGCGAGTTCGATGCACCCGAGGCTCCGGATGACGATGCATGCATGCAACCGGACGA
>CAYZHL010000160.1:4736-6044 GCA_964478095.1 uncultured Clostridia bacterium
GTCAGTCGGCCGGCGCCCTCTTCTCAGGCGCCTCCGGCTGCGACCGAAAAACGTCGTGGCAGGCGGCGCCGGGTAGTCACAGACGAAGGCGCCATACGGGGCCGACGGTTTTCCGATGCGCCCCAGCCCTTGTCCGGCCTGATTCAGGGCCAAAAAAGGGCCGTGGTGTGCGGAGAGGTGTTTGGCTTTGAGGACAAGCTGACCCGGGCCGGCCTCAGAATCGTGAGTTTCTGCATCACCGACAAGCAGGATTCCATCGCCTGCAAGTGCTTTTGCGACCCGGAAGAACCGCCGTTTGAGCTATCGGAAGGTCAGTGGGCGCGCCTCAGGGGAGATGTGCAATATGATCAGTACGCCCGGGAGATAGTGCTGGTAGTGTCGGACATTATGCCTGACTCCAAGCCTGAGCGACGGGATACTGCCGAGGAGAGGCGCATCGAACTTCACCTGCACACCAAGATGAGCGCCATGGACTCCGTGTGCGATGCTGAATCAGCCATCTGGCAGGCCGCAGCATGGGGTCATGAGGCAGTGGCCATAACAGATCATGGCGTTGTGCAGTCGTTTCCGGACGCATTCGCTGCCGGGAAGAAGCACGGTGTCAAGATCATATATGGCATGGAAGGCTATCTCGTAGATGACGCGGGCGCCGATGATCCTCCCACGTATCACATTACGATTCTGGCCAGAAATGCCGCCGGCCTGAGGGATCTCTACGAGTTGGTGTCGGCGTCTCACCTCAAGTACTTCTACAGGCATCCCCGGTTGCCCCGGGCGCTCCTTGTCAAGGCGCGCTCGAACCTTCTCATCGGTTCCGCGTGCGCTGCCGGCGAGCTGTTTCGCGCGGTGCTGGACGGCGCCTCCGACGACGAACTCGATCGTATTGCCAGTTTCTACAATTACCTGGAGATCATGCCGGCCGGCAACGACGAATTCCTGGTACGCTCGGGCAGGCTTCGCGGAATCGACGAAGTGCAGGCGATTGCGGCTCGGATATACGGTGCGGGCAGGCGACTGGGGATTCCGGTGGTTGCCACGGGCGATGTTCATTTCGTTGAGCCCTCGGATGAGGCATACCGCAGAGTGCTCATGGCAGGTCAGGGATATGAAGACGCCGACCATCAGGCGCCTCTGTACTACCGTACCACAGACGAAATGCTGCGCGAGTTCGCTTTCCTCGGAGAGCGGGCCCGCCGAGAGGTCGTCATCGACAACCCCAGGATCGTCGCTGCACAGGTTGAATGCATGAGGCCGGTCCCGGACGAGTTGGCTACTCCGGAGATCGAAGGGGCCGAAGACGAAGTGCGG
>CAYZHL010000160.1:6054-6369 GCA_964478095.1 uncultured Clostridia bacterium
GACGCGGACATACGTGAAAGCGCGCGAACTCTATGGCGACCCGCTTCCCGAGCCTGTCAGGTCCCGCCTGGAGCGAGAACTGACATCTATCATCGGCAACGGCTTCGCCGTCAACTACGACATTGCTGCGAAGTTGGTTCAGAAATCCGTTGACGACGGATATCCTGTGGGTTCCAGAGGATCAGTCGGATCCTCTCTTGTCGCTACCATGTGCGGCATAACCGAGGTCAATCCGCTGCCCCCGCATTATCGTTGCCCGAATTGCTTTTTTACCGATTTCGATATCGAACAGACGGGTGCGCAGTGCGGCCCCGA
>CAYZHL010000161.1:0-6367 GCA_964478095.1 uncultured Clostridia bacterium
ACATGCTACGTACGTGCGCCTTGTATGGAATATCCATATCGCGGCGTACGTACCGTGACGCCGTTTCCGCGTAGTTCGTGACCATTCTGTGACCACTGGGCATCCGTGCGACATGCTCGCCTTGGTTGCGTTTTGCCTTGCTCACCGTGATGCCGCTCGGCGGTCATCAGGGCAGTAGCGTGGGCACATTCCGTGGTCATCACCCATGGTTGAAGTGAGGGTAGACCCGATCGTCGCAGCCCGCCTTTGTCGCACAGATCATGGCGCGGCAATCCGAGGTCATCACTGAGCTGCATAGGCAGTTGGGAAGGGTTCGAGCAGGCTAACCGTATACGGAGTGTCACTCGTCGCCGGAGGAGGCTCGATCGGTCTCCCTTGGCGACATAGTGAAGGCCCTACAGAAGGTCGCCGTTCAACGAAAAAGGCATGTAGGCGTGTTGACATGAGAACAGGCACGAGCTACTATACATATAGATAAGTATCCATATCATTGAAACGTATCTATGGGAGGTGGGCAATAGTGAAGCGGGACTATGCTGAGTCAGCACTGATCTTCAAGGCGCTGTCAGACGAAACGCGCCTGAGGGCACTGCACATGCTATCCTCGGGTGAGCTGTGTGCCTGCGAGCTTCTTGAGAGTTTCCGCATCACGCAGCCCACGCTGTCCTACCATATGAACATCCTGTGCAACTCTGGGCTCGTGAGCGCTCGTCGAGAAGGGGCCTGGGTCAAATACTCTCTGAACATGGAGAGACTGCAGGCTGCAAGGGAGCTGCTCAGCAGCATGATCGGTTCTGAGCCAGGCAAGAAACGCGACTAACGAGAAGGAGATGATCCACTATGGCCGTGTTTGGCTGGCTCAACGATCAATTGCTCAAGATGGAGTGGCTCTGGAGCCTTGTAGCGCAGTTGGTTGAGCACGTATTCGGGCTGGATGTAGGGAGCAGGCTTGGAGGTAGCATCCACTTCTTCATATATGACTCCATCAAGATCCTGGTACTTCTGTCGGCCCTGATATTCGGTATCTCATACATTCAGAGCTTCTTCCCGCCAGAGCGTACGAAGAAGATCCTTGGAAGATTCCATGGCATCGGGGCCAATGTCCTCGGAGCGCTCCTCGGCACAGTGACGCCGTTCTGTTCGTGCTCATCCATCCCGCTGTTCATCGGATTCACTAATGCAGGACTGCCCCTGGGTGTGACGTTCTCGTTCCTGATATCCTCTCCATTAGTGGACTTGGCATCATTGATTCTGATAGCGGGCATCTTCGGCTGGGCGACGGCCATTGCATACGTAGTAGTCGGCATTGTTCTCGCTGTTGGGGCGGGAACCATGATCGGCGCCTCAGGGGCTGAAAAGTACGTAGAGCCATTCGTGTTCAACAGAATGCGGGGTTCAGCTGATCTTGACTACCAGGCACTGTCGACGCGTGAGAGGCTGGCTTATGCAAGGGATGAGGCGGTAGGGATCCTCAGCAAGGTATGGATCTACGTACTGGTGGGCGTAGGCATCGGAGCTGCCATCCACAACTGGATACCCCAGACCCTGATAGCTGCCGTACTCGGCCAGGACAAATGGTATTCTGTTCTGCTGGCGACCGTCGTCGGAGTGCCGATGTATGCCGACATATTCGGAACGCTGCCCATAGCCGAGGCTCTCGTTGCTAGGGGAGTAGGTCTTGGGACGGCCCTGTCATTCATGATGGGCGTGACGGCGCTGTCGCTTCCGTCTCTTGTCCTGCTCAAAAGGGTAGTCAAGCCCAGACTCCTGGCAATATTCGTGGGAATAGTGACGGTGGGCATCATGATCATCGGCTACGCGTTCAACGCATTCGGTCATCTGTTTATCTAGGCTGGAACGGCAAACCATCAGGAACGCGATGGGCAAGGCGATACTGAGGACAAGATTGAAGGAGGCAGAGTATCATGGTAGTCAAGGTATTGGGCGCATGTTGCGGGAACTGCGCCACCCTCATGGAGAACACCAGGATCGCCCTTAAGGAGCTGGGGATTGGTTGCGAGGTGGAGAAGGTGACTGACTTCGCCGAAATAGCGAAGTACGGCGTAATGTCCATTCCTGCTCTAGTTATTGACGATAGGGTTGTATCTTCTGGCAAGGTACTGAAGCCCAAGGATATCATGAAGATCCTGGAGGGCGTAGCGAGATGAATGGCAAATGCTGTTCTGGGGGCACATCCTGCTGTTATGAAGAACATGAGCGCCGCAAGATCGAGATCGATTTCCTGTATCTCGACTTGAGTGTGTGCGGAAGGTGTAAAGGCACTGATGCCAATCTTGACGAAGCCGTGGCCGAAGTGTCGGGTGTACTCAAGGCAGCCGGATTCGATGTTGTTGTGAACAAGATCAACGTCACCTCAAGGGAGGTGGCCGAGAAGCACCGGCTCCTGAGCTCACCAACGATTCGAGTGAACGGCAGGGACATTCAGCCTGACATAAGGGAGTCGGCTTGTGAGAGTTGTGCCGACCTGTGCGCATGCGGAGATTCTGTGGATTGCAGAGTGTGGATGCATGATGGGACAGAGCACACTGTTCCCCCCACGGAGCTTATAGTAGACGCGATCCTGCGAGAGGTGTACTCGGATACCTCAGCTCCAGCTCAGGAACGGCAAGAGTATCAGCTTCCTCATAACTTGGAGGTTTTTTTCAGGGGCGATAGGCTCTGACGTGCGCCCCTCAGGGGGCCGCCTGAGCGCTGGTTCACAGTCTCGAAACTGCGGGGGTGAACGTAGTGGGCACGTCTGATGCCAGAGTCGCTGATTCCAGAGAGAGCGGTGGACTCGGTTTCTTTGAGAAGTACCTCACGGCTTGGGTCGCGGCATGCATTGTGTTAGGCGTCCTCATCGGAATCAAGTTTCCGAGCTTCCCGGAGACCTTGAGCAAGCTCGAGTATGCGCACGTGTCGGTTCCAGTGGCTATTCTGATCTGGTTCATGATCTACCCGATGATGGTGCAGATCGATTTCGGAAGCATAGTCAGGGCTGGGAGAAACCCCAGAGGGCTGATCGTCACGCTTGTCGCTAACTGGGTCATCAAGCCCTTCACCATGCTCGGCCTCGCATGGCTGTTCTTGAAGGTGGTCTTCGCCAGATGGATACCTGCCGACTTGGCCAGCCAGTACGTCGCAGGCGCCATTTTTCGGGGGCTGCCCCCTGCACAGCTATGGTGTTCGTGTGGAGTTACCTTAGCGCAGGCAACGCTGCTCATACGCTGGTGCAGGTAGCCGTCAACGACATAGTGATCCTCTTCCTGTATGCCCCGATAGTCATCTTTCAATTGGGCCTGACGAAGCTGAAGGTACCATACGACACCATTCTGTTGTCAGTGATCCTGTACGTCGTCTTTCCTCTGGCGGCGGGTTACGCTACCAGGAGACGGCTGATCAAGACCAGAGGCGAGGAATGGCTCAAGGATTCCTTCCTTCCCAGGCTAAAGCCTTTCACCATCATCGGTTTGCTGCTGACCCTGATAATTTTATTCTCCTTCCAGGGCGAAACGATAATCAAGAACCCGGTCCATATCCTCCTGAACGCAGTGCCCATGACCGTACAGACTTACCTCATGTTCGCCGTAGCCTACTCTGTTTGGCAAGTAGAAAGTGCATAGTTGGCGGCCGAAATGTGCATAGGCTAACCGCCGCGCCTGGGGTTGGGTCTTCGAACCCTTCCGGGTTGGGTCGTCGGGTTAGGGGTCTTCTGTTGAGGACCCATCCCGTCAGACTCTCTTGGTGCGTTCAGCTGTGAGATAGCATTTTGTAGTCGGTAGCTCTCACCGGTGAACGCCAGCACATGTCCGTGGTGGACGAGCCAGTGTTAGGGAGAGGATAATCGTCCGTGGTGAACTATGGGTAGGCATATCTACTCCCGGCGGTGTCTAGTCGCGATTTGAGAACTCCGCAGGGCATGACGGATCCAGTCTCTAAGCTCAAGGACAAGACGTTGACTCGCTCTTCGACTGCGGTCCAGTATCGTTATGAAGCATTGGACGATATCGGCAGTTCCATCGATCGAGCCTCGCGACTTCAAATTGCAGCGGCCGTGTGACATGATGAGCCTAAGGGGGGCGGAGACCTCATGGATACTGCTGTTCAGGAATGGCTTGAGATCGCGCGCGACGATTTAGGTGTGGCCAGGATCCTTCTTGAGAAGGACAAATGCGTGTACGCAGTGTTCATGTGTCAGCAGGCCGTCGAGAAGACGATCAAGGCCCTGTACCAACAGAGGTTTACTGCAGTCCCTCCCAGAAAACACGATCTTATTCGCCCCGCTGACGAGGCAGGGGTTCTGAATGCCTGCTCCGAACCAGCGCTTAGGAGATGATCGGATGGCTCGACAGCCAGTTGAGAGAGTTATACAGGAATACGTAGAACTCCTCAACTAGCGCAATATCAGAGTCGCACAAGCGATTCTGTTTGGCTCGCATGCGCATGCGCTTGGGACTGCCGATGAGGATAGTGATATCGACGTTGCGATTATCTCACCTGATCTGGGGCGCAACCGATTCCCCGAAGGGGTCATGCTGAAGTTGCTGACACAGTACGTCGACACCAGCCTAGCGCCTCGGCCATAGGGAACAGTCATGCTATCGTCTGAATGCCCGATGCTGAAGGGTTTGATATGGCGCGCCTGGCAGGAATCGAACCTGCGACCCACGGATTAGAAGTCCGTTGCTCTATCCCCTGAGCTACAGGCGCGCGATTGGAAGGTAGCTTCGCAAGCAGTATTATAGCATCACCCTGAAGGCGCGTCAAAAACCAGTTGGGCAGGATGTTGGGCAGGGGGAGGTGCGTCTAGTGATTGCCGCTCTTGAGGCCGCAGATGTCTCCCTTTCAGACTGCTCGTCGGCCTGCTATTTGGCGCCTCGCTTGGCCCACCCGTATCCGGAGTTGGCTTCCCGCATGCGGTCCAGCTGAGATCGCTGCGAGAGCGACTGGAGCAGAAGGGAACCCCGGGGTAGATCTGTAGACAGATCTGGGGATAGAAAGGCGATCGCTACAGCCCAATCATATACCCCCCGGTTTTCCCAATCCGGAGGCAGTCGGGCGGCCCTCCGACATCGATGTACTCAAGAAGTGCCGGTATCTCCGAAACTACTGCTGAGAACTGACAATATGCCAGCTTCAGCCCTTGTGACGCACGGCCATCGTAGCCAGACGAGCTAAAGGGCCTTTTCCGCGAGGATGCCCCCCTTCTACCGTCACACTGTCTGGCAATGTCCGCTCGCGCTTCCACTTCACGATACCCACACGGCTACACCTTCCACACTCGCGCGCTCATGGGCGCGAGTTCGGAACGGTCGCCGGCTCCTACGGTCCACACCGTTCTCATGGGCCGGTCGGCCCAGCGCGCGAGCACACCTGTCTGTCGCATCCTGGCGGCTACAAGCTCCCAATCGATCGACGCTGGTTGGTCGGTGTTGTTCAGGGCCACGACCATGCATGCGCGAGTATTCCCGCGACTATTCCATCTGGCGTATACGAGCGGGCTTTCCGGTCTGTCGGCCATGAGCACAGTGAACTCGCCGCGCCGTAGTGCGCTGTGTCGCCGCCTGAGGCGCGCCAGGCCGGCGTAGTGGCTCAGGAGCTCTTCGTCCCGCTCTTGCTTGTTCCAGGGCATGCATCGCCTGCAGTCCGGATCGTCATCGCCTTCCATCCCGATCTCGTCTCCATAGTAGACATAGGGAGTGCCTAGGTAGGTATACTGGAACGTCGAAGCCAGAAGCATGCGCCTCACATCGCCGCCGCACAGAGTGAGGAATCTGGGGCGGTCGTGCGAACCCAGCAGGTTCCACATGGCGTACTGCACTTGACGTCTGTACCTCATCTGCAGGGCGGTCAGGTTGTCGGCGAAGGTGTCGGTTCCGATGGCGCGGTCCGCGAAGTAGTGCAGGCATAGTTCCCGCCAGGGGTAGTTCATTACTGAGTCCATCTGGTCGCCTCGCAGGAACGGTGTCGCGTCATGCAGTATCTCGCCCACGATCAGTGCCTCGGGTTTGATTGCGCGGATTCGCGCACGGAACTCGCGCCAGAGCCCCGGATCGACGTCGTCCGCAACGTCCAGGCGCCAGCCATCTATGTCGAGCGTACGCGTCCAGTACTCCGCAGCGCTGATCAGGTAGTCGCGCACCTCGCGGCGGTCGGTGCGAAGCTTGGGCATGTCCGGCACTTCCATAGCGAATGTCTCATAACTCGGCCTGGGGTTCGTGCGCACCGGCAACTCATGAATGTTGAACCACTTGTAGTAGGGCGATTCTGCGCCGCGGGCCACTACGTCCTGGAACGGGCCAAAGCTGAAGCCGCAGTGGTTGAACACAGCATCGAGCATCCCGCGTATGCCCCGGGCGTGGCTTTC
>CAYZHL010000162.1:0-899 GCA_964478095.1 uncultured Clostridia bacterium
CATCCACGCTACTTACGGGAATAGCGACGAACCGGAAATAGGCGGGGGATACCGGGTGATCCGGGCGACGCGCTGAGCCTCTGAGCACGACGGTCATTGTGGGCTGGTCCGGGGCATATCCTCCAAATGGCTGAGGCCGCGAGCAAGGCGAGCCTTGGCCTCGGGAGGTTTGCTTCGTGAGACCGCGGATCATCGTACTCATCTCTCAGAGGACCTGCGCGCTCATGGCCGCCGCGGTCGCTGCAGGTGTCGCTCTGTACCTGCTCGCGACCTACGCAGTGACTGTCGTGGCGCCTGTACGGGATATCGTATCAGGACGCACTGTGGCCATAGATGCCGGGCACGGCGGACCTGACTCGGGAGCTCGAGGGAAGAGCGGAATCCGCGAGAAGCACATCAACCTCCACATCGCGTTGGAGCTTCGTGCGCTTCTTGGCCGCGCTGCGGTGTACACGGTCATGACGCGAGAGGCAGACCATGACCTGATAGACGACGGCGAAGACATCACCGGTTCGCGCAAGCGAGCCGAGCTGGAGCGCCGCGCAACGCTGGTCAACGACAGTTCGCCCGATATTTTCGTTACGATACACTCCAACAGTTTCCCCGAACCGCAGTGGTCGGGGGCTCAGGTCTTCTACAACCCGGTCTCCGACGAAGGCAGGGCGTTGGCCGTGCACATCCAGGCCCAGCTCGTCCAGCGTCTCGGCCCCAATACTAGGAAAGCGCGTCCGGCCGACATATACTTGCTTCGCAGGGTGAAGGCGCCGTCTGCCCTTGTAGAGGTGGGTTTCCTTTCGAACCCCCGGGAAGAGAGGTTGCTCTCGGATCCGGCATATAGGGCGCGAGTGGCTGAGGCCGTATACTATGGCATTGCCGATTACCTTGTGGACGCGGCAGGG
>CAYZHL010000162.1:941-1581 GCA_964478095.1 uncultured Clostridia bacterium
CTCACTCCGGATTCGGCGGTGCTTTACTTCGGCGGGCCCACCAACTTCGACGATTCGCTCATGCCCGAGGTGCGAGAAGTGCCGGGCCTTGCCGCGATGGACGTAGCGGGTGGGCTCACGGCAGTCATGCATTGCCTCATAGCGGGCCCGGGCAAGGACAGCATACTCCAGCCCACGATTCCCCGGGGCACTGTGTTGCGATGGGTGAGACTGGCGGGCGACGTGGCTTCAGTGAACTTAAGTGCGGAGTTCGTATCGAACCATTGGGGCGGTAGTCGCGCCGAGGAGATGACTGTATATTCGATAGTGAATACCCTGACCGAGTTTGCCTATGTCAAGCGAGTGAGACTCCTTGTGGAGGGGAAGCCAATCCAGAGCATAGCAGGGCATATAGACATCGAAGAGCCGCTTGTGCGGAACTTGTCAATAGTGCATTTCCGGTCCTAAACCCATCGAAAGGATAAACGGGGCTGTATGAAGAATACGTGCCTTTGGGCGCGCAGAGTAGCCAAGCCCGGATTCGGCGCGCCGTGGAGGTCAGATCGGGTGGAACTGGTTGTTGCCGGCGGCACGCGCCTGGCGGGCAGCGTAGCAGCCAGCGGGAGCAAGAACGCGACGCTTGCGGTGATGGCGGGCGCCC
>CAYZHL010000162.1:1591-6355 GCA_964478095.1 uncultured Clostridia bacterium
CTTCTCGCAGAGGGCGAAACGCTTGTTGAGAACGTGCCCGATATCGGCGATGTAGGCGTCATGGCGCACACGCTGCAGGAAATCGGAGTGAGCGTGAAGCGCGCGGGCCCGCGGGCTCTGCGCGTGCGTTCTCGGCGCGTGGTCCACAGTGAGCCCCCGTATGAGCTGTGCAAGATGCTCAGGGCATCCAGCCTGCTCCTGGGCCCGCTGCTTGCGCGCAACGGGCACGCTCGTGTAGCCCTGCCTGGGGGCGATCAGATCGGATCACGTCCCATGGACTTGCATGTCAAGGGCCTTCGCGCCATGGGGGCTGACGTGGAAGTCGAGCACGGGTACGTCGTGGCTCGCGCCAGGAGCCTTGTGGGCGCCAGGGTATACCTGGATTTTCCGAGCGTGGGCGCCACTGAGAACATCATGATGGCTGCGTGCCTTGCGCACGGGACAAGCGTTATCGAGAACGCCGCCAGAGAACCCGAGGTAGTGGACCTCGCGAATTTCCTGGCTCTTATGGGCGCGAGCATAAGGGGCGCGGGCACCGACGTGATACGCATAGAGGGCGGCGGCCCTCTGTCGCCTGTGACCTACAGCGTGATACCGGATCGCATCGAAGCCGCCACATTGCTCGCAGCGGGCATCATCACCTACGGAAACGTGAGAGTGACTGATGTGATACCCACGCACCTGGAATCGACGCTGTCCAAATTCGGCGAGCTCGGCGCTGAGATAGAGGTTGGGGCCGATTACGTGGACGTGTCAATGAGATCGCCTGTCCGCGCATGCGACACCAAGACATTGCCCTACCCTGGATTCGCCACAGACATGCAGCCTCAGCTCAGCGCGGTGTTGGCGTGTGCGGCAGGCGTTAGTGTCATCACCGAGTCAGTCTTTGAAAACCGCTTCCTGCACGTGGACGAGCTCAAGCGGATGGGCGCTGTCATGCGACTGGAAGGACGGAGCCTGATAGTTGAAGGAGTGCCGCGCCTTATGGGCGCGCGCGTGCGCGCCGGGGATCTTCGGGCCGGAGCGGCTCTGGTGATGGCGGGCCTGGCCGCCGAAGGCGAAACCGTCATCTCAGGTGTGGAACACATCACTCGTGGCCACGAAGACCTGTGTTCGAAGCTTGCAGCGCTGGGCGCTTCGATAGGGAGCCGCGGCGCGTCTATGGAGACTGCCGCAGGGGAGGATGGAACGCCATGAATGGTACACCGGGCTCGCCAGGGCGGCTAGTGCTCGCGGCTTTGACGCCGCACCCGCCGATCATACTGCCCGAGGTCGGAGGGCCTGATACGGCCCAGGCCCAACGCACCGTAGACGGCATGCGTCGCCTGGCGCAGATCTTCGCCGAGGCCCGCCCCGACACGATCGTCGTGATCTCGCCCCACGGCCCTGTGTTCTCCGACACGATAGCCATTACCGGCCTACCGACAGTGGAGGGGGATTTCGGGCAATTTGGCGCAGAGGCGTCGATGGAGTTCGATAACGACTTAGCATTGGCCGGCAGGATGGCGAACCGCGCCAAGCTGCGCGGAGTGTCCACTGCCGTGATCGAACCCTCGATCATGAGCCGCCTACGGGCGTCGCGCCGCCTCGACCATGGCACGATGGTTCCCCTCTACTACGTATTGCAGGCGGTATCCGGCTTTCGAGTGGCGCCCGTAGCGATGGGAATGGACACCCCGGATCGGCTGTACATGTTCGGGATGGCGCTTCGGGAGGCAGTGGAGGAGGGGGACGGGCGCGTGGCGCTCATCGCCAGCGGCGATCTGTCGCATCGCCTGAAACCCGGCTCCCCGGCGGGTTACTCACCGGAGGGCAGGATCTTCGACGAGCGATTGGTGGAGGCATTGGGGCGCATGGATGTGGGGGCCATTGCGCGTCTGGACGACCGTCTGGTGGAGGCGGCGGGCGAGTGCGGTCTGCGCCCGATATTCATGATGCTGGGGGCACTGGACGGGCTGGAAGTGGATGCGCAGGTTCACTCGTACGAGGGGCCTTTCGGCGTGGGTTACGCCGTGGCATCGTTTAGGCCGCGAGCGGCGTCGGATAGCGCGCGTCGCTACGATGAACTCGTGCGTGGCCTGGCGGAAAAACGTGCCGGCAGGAGAAGGTCGGAGTCGCCGCACGTCGCCCTGGCTCGACGGGCAGTTGAGGAGTACGTGCGTCGCCGTAAGGTCATGCAGGCGCCTGAATCTCTGCCCGAGGGAATGGAGCGGGCGGCGGGAGTGTTCTGCTCTATCCACAAGGGCGGCCAGCTCCGCGGGTGCATCGGTACCACCGAGCCCGTGCGTGCGAGTATTGCCGAGGAGATCATCTCGAACGCGATTTCGGCGGCAATGCGCGATCCCCGGTTTGAGCCTGTTGAAGAGGACGAACTGGACGACTTGGTGTACTCGGTGGATGTGCTGTCGGAGCCTGAGCCGATATTGGGTCCGGACGAGCTCGATCCCGCAAGATACGGCGTCATAGTCAGCCGCCGAGGCCGGGTTGGCCTGCTTCTGCCCGATCTTGACGGGATCGACACCGTAGAGCAGCAGATCAGCATTGCGCGACGCAAGGCCGGGATAGGCGAGCGCGAGGTTGTGGAACTCGCGAGGTTTGAGGTGACCAGGTACGAGTAAAGAGGCTGTCAGGGAGGCAATGCACACAAGGGTGGAAGAAGGGCGGGGCATATGTGAACTGTGCCCCAGAGGGTGCAGGCTTCGCGAGGGAGCTGTCGGGGCCTGCCGCGCTCGCGCCATGTCCGGCGGTAGGATCGTGCCGCGCACATATGGCGCAGTGACCTCCATGTCCATCGACCCAATCGAAAAGAAGCCGCTGTACCACTTCATGCCCGGAGCTGGCATACTCTCGGTCGGAACTTACGGGTGCAATCTGTCGTGCAAGTTTTGCCAAAACTGGGAGATATCCCAGCGGGAAGCTGGCCATCGCGAGCTTACGCCTGAGGAGTTGGCATGCCTAGCCGAGAGCATTCGGGGGCAGTCGGCGGGTGTGGCCTATACATACTCAGAGCCGCTGGTGTGGTACGAGTTCGTGTACGACTGCGTCCGCCTCATACACGAACGGGGTCTGGTGAATGTGCTGGTCACCAATGGCTACATCAACTCTGAGCCATTTCGCGAGCTGTTGCCTTTCATTGACGCTGTGAACATCGATCTCAAGGCGTTCAGCTCCGGGTTCTACAAGTCGGTATGCGGCGGGGATCTGGAACCGGTCCTTCGATCAATAAGGCAGGCGTACGAGTCGGGGCGCCATGTCGAGTTGACCACGCTGATCGTGCCGGGCTTGAACGATTCGCGCGAAGAGATGAATAGCCTTGCCGCTTGGATCGCCGGGCTGTCGCCTGACATACCGCTGCATGTGTCGCGGTATTTCCCCAGTTATCGCATGACGGCGCCGCCTACGCCGATACCGACTCTGCAGGCGTGCGTGGAGGCGGCGCGCACTAGGCTCCACTATGTGTATGTCGGCAACGCAAGTGTGCCGAGAGGTTCCGATACAGTGTGTCCGTCGTGCGGCACGACGGTTATAAGGAGGCACGGCTATGACCGCGTGGAGGTGCTGCTTTCCGACTCCGCATGTCCGGAGTGCGGCGCCGGTATTCCAGTGAGACTCCACGGACGCGAGCCGGCCCAACACAAAAACTGAAGGCGGTGTTTGGATGACCAGGGCGCACGAACTCATCTACGACGATCTGGGGCGCAGTTTTTCGGGGAAGAGCTTTCTTTCGATTCACGACTTCACTACGGAGCAGATCATGCGTGTCATGGACCTTGCAGCACTGCTCAAGGCTGAGCAGAAGGCCGGGGTGCCCCACCCGATTCTGAAAGGCAAGACTCTGGGCATGATCTTCCTGAAGCCCTCCACAAGGACCAGGATATCGTTTGAAGTCGCAATCTGGCAGCTGGGCGGGTATGGCCTGTTTCTGAACGCCAATGATCTCCAGCTGAAGAGGGGCGAAACCGTCGCCGATACCGCGCGCGTGCTTTCGCGCTACCTCGATGGCATAATGATCAGAACCTTTGCCCATTCCGACGTGATCGAGCTGGCCCGCGAGGGCTCGATCCCGATCATCAACGGCCTTACCGATCTGCTTCACCCATGCCAAGTTATGGCCGATCTCCTCACGGGTATCGAGAAGTTCGGCGACCTTGCGGGCCGGAAGCTTGCCTACATCGGCGACGGCAACAACATGGTTCACTCCCTGATGTACGGCGGCGCCAAAGTGGGCATGCATGTTACATGCGCCTGCCCGGCAGGCTACGAGCCCGACCCGGAGGTAGTGGCCGCCGCTAGAGCCGACGGAGCCGCAACAGGGGCCAAGATGGACGTCGTTCGCGACCCCAAGGAGGCCGTGCGGGGAGCCGACATCCTGTACACCGATGTGTGGGCCAGCATGGGCCAGGAAGCCGAACGTGAGAAGCGCGTCCGCGACTTTCAGGGCTACCAGATCAACGCGGAGCTAGTAGGCATGGCCAACCCCGACTGCATCGTAATGCATTGCTTGTCGGCGCACCGCGGCGAAGAGATCACCGATGACGCGGCCGACGGCGCTCACTCGGTGCTGTGGGACGAGGCCGAGAACCGGCTGCACGCGCAGAAGGCGATACTGGCGCTGACCATGAGCTAGAGGGCCGACCTGGCCGGCTTCCAATACGTATCCACACAATCCGACGTGCCGCCTGCGGCCCGTCGGATTGTGCTCGCCCTCGGGTCGCCTTCGAGGGCGCTTATGGCATTCAAGATGCCTGCCCCCTCCAAAGCCAC
>CAYZHL010000163.1:0-6337 GCA_964478095.1 uncultured Clostridia bacterium
TGTTCTGTAGACAATGTAGTTGAGCGCCACGAGGAGGACGGCTGTGAGCAGTGGGATGACGAAGAAGAGTGCCACTACTCTGATTCCTCCAAGTTCGATGGGGGTTTGGAAGATGGGAGGCCGATAGAAAGTCTTCGGCCTCCCGCCGAATATCACTAGGCCCAGGTTAGCCATGAGGAACGACACACCTATGGCGGAGATCAGGGCCGAGATACGAGGTGCGTCCCTAAGGGGCCTGTAGGCTGCGCGTTCGATGACCACTCCCAGTAGGGCCGTGAGGACGATTGCCAGGGCAAATGACACCTGCCACGGGAGCGCAAAGATCGCCGTTCCGTAGAAGGCAAAGTAGGTGCTGATCATGAAGATCTCGCCGTGCGCGAAGTTGATGAGCCTCAGGATGCCATAGACCATGGTGTAGCCTATGGCCAGTAATGCGTAGAGACTGCCGAGGGTAATCCCATTTGCCACGTTCTGCAGGAAGATCTCCACAGTCACCTTTGTCAAGCCTCCTGTCGGACACTGCGGACTTGCGGCACTCGTGGCGTGCCTCTAGCGCCGGGCGTCTAGCGTGGGTGCACGACGTCGACCAGCTTGAACTGGCCGTCTTTGACCACGAGCACGACAGCGCTCTTGGTGGCGTCGCCGTTGGAATCCAGAGTGATGATACCTGTCGCGCCTACGAAGCCTTTGGTCTTGGCCATGGCGTCGCGGATCGCCTTGGGATCGGACGAACCCGCGCGCTCAATAGCGTCCAAAACCAGGTTGTAGCAGTCGTAACCTAGGGCTGCGAAGGTGTTCGGGGCGGTCTTGAACTTGGCCTTGTAAAGAGCCACGAACTTTTCCGAGGCCGGGGTTACGGGCGCGTCGGCGCTGTAGTGGGTGCTGAAGTAAACGCCTTCGACGTTCTTTCCGCCTATCTCGATGAACTCAGGCGCTTCAAAGGTGTCGCCGCCGAGGAAGGGCATCTTGAGCCCCAGTGAGCGGGCCTGGGTTACGAGCACTGCGGCGTCGGCGTAGTAGCCAGGGGCGAATACCACGTCAGGCTTGGCGTTGGCCACATACGTGAGCTGGGCGGTGTAGTCGCGGTCGCCCGTTTGATACGAGGTGAACGCGACAACGGACTTCGGGTCGCCTGTCAACTCGACAAAGGCCTGCTTGAAGAAGTTCGCAAGGCCAACCGCGTAGTCCTGGGCGATGTCCTGGATGATCGCGGCCTTGCGGGCGCCAAGCTTATCGAAGGCGAACTGGGCCATCACGCGGCCCTGGAATGGGTCGATGAAGCACGCTCGGAAGTAGTAGTCATTTCCCAGAGTGACAAGGGGGTTCGTGGGGGAGCATCCCATGACCGGGACCTTCGCCGCCTGCGCCACTGGCCCGCCCGACATGGACAAGCCACTTCCGTAGCTGCCGATGATGGCGCACACCTTGTCCTTTTGGATGAGACGGGTGACCGCGGTGGCGGCTTCCACTTTGTCGCTGCGGTTATCCACCAGAATGACCCTGACAGGAAGCCCTAAGACTTTTGCCCTCTGCTCATGGGCGAGTTCAATTCCCTCCATAGTCTGCTGCCCGCCTGCGGCCATAGCGCCGGTCATGGGTTCGTAGACGCCAATTCTGATCTCAGTTTCAGCAGCCATAGCGCTGCCGAGGCTCACGAGGGCCAAACAGAGCAACACCATCATCAATCGTCGACGCAGTACCATCTGGGAAACCTCCTTTTCAGATCAAATTGCTCCAGGGTAGCCGTTTCTGCCCGCCACACCAAGGACCTTCAGGGAATGTGAGATATATGTTTAGATGTAGTATAGCAGACGGATGGCATGTAGGCTATAGAGATCGGATGCCATGTGTACACCATGCGCTGTGTCCCTGCGCTTTGGCCCTGGCGGCGAGGCGCGTGAGGCCGTCGATTTGTGTATCTGTTTGACGAAGAATATCGAATATATATGAAGACTAAAGGGCCGCGGATTCGCGAAGACGCTACCGCGGATCCGGCAAATGACGTTAGCAAAGCGAGATGATTAGGGAAGTGACACACCAGGAGGATGTTGTGGGCCGATGACCAATACTAGCGTTGACGCATTCCCGATGCTGCAAGGGGCAAGTGCTGGGAGAGATGAGGCAATCCGATGAATACTACAGATAAGCATTTTGAGACTCTGTCCATCCATGCCGGGGGCGAGGATAGGAATCCTAAGAACGCGCTGAATTACCCTATCTTCATGACCTCTACCTTTGAATTCGATTCTCTAGAGCACGCCGATGCCACATTTGGGTTCGAAACTCAGGACTATGTATATACCCGGGGCAACAACCCTACCCTCAAGGTGCTTGAGGAACGCATGGCGGTTCTGGAGGGGGGCGCGGCCTCGGTGGCCTTCGCATCGGGCATGGCGGCCATCAGCTCCGTGTTGATGTCGCTGCTCAAGCCGGGCGATGAGGTTGTCGCTCACCGGATGCTATACGGCTCGGCCTGGAACTTCATCAAGAACATACTGCCTCGGTATGGTGTCGCCTCCCGGCTGGTTGACCTCACGAGCATCGTCGACCTTGCAGATCAGATCACTGCAAGAACGAAGGTCGTGTATCTTGAAACCCCGGTCAACCCCAGCTTGGAGATCATCGACATTGCCGCCGTGTGCGATATCGCCCGGGCCAAGGGAGCGAAAGTGGTGGTCGACAATACCTTTGCCACGCCGTTCTTCCAGACTAAGTATATCAGTGGGCACGGTGATGTGATCGCCGGTATTGCTGTAGCCAAGGATAAGGACTACGCCAGCGAGCTGAAATTCGGCTACATGTGCGAATTCGGCGGTGTCATGAGTCCTTTCACCGGTTGGCTGCTGCTGAGGGGCCTGAAGACCCTGGCGCTCAGGATGCGCGAGCACGAGAAGAACGCCCTGGCCGTGGCAAGATATCTGGAGCAGCATCCCAGGGTGAAGAGGGTCTACTACCCCGGCCTCGCCAGTTCGCCCGGCTACGACACGGCAAAGGCCCAGATGAGCGGATTCGGCGGGATGGTCAGCTTCGACATCGACGGAACGCTGGCCCAGTCCAAACAGGTAGTGAACAGCATGAGACTGTTCAAGCTGGCTGTGAGCCTGGGCGACTGCGAGAGCTTGGTCGAGCATCCCTTTGTGATGACCCATAGAGGATATACCGAAGATGAGATCGCCGCAGCCGGCTTGGCGCCCAGCATGGTGAGGCTTTCCGTCGGGCTGGAACACCAGGATGATCTGATCGCCGACCTTGAGCAGGCGCTCGCGGTGATGGGGCGGTGACGACGCGGCGAATAACACACGCCGAGTAACCACTGAGCATCTGCGGTACAGCTGCGTGACTGAATACTGAGGAGGTGTGTCGGATGAACGTGATCGAGTACTTCGCCACGCCGGGAGCGATGACTCTTCCCGGCAGCTACGCGACTCTATTTGACTGCCTGCCCGGCGAGATCGGCTCTCTGTGCAGGGCAATCCAGGGCTTGATGATCCATGTGCACTGGCTTGAGCGGTACGGGGTGCAACTCCCAAAGCCACGGTTTGACGAGTTGCAGCTACGTTCGGTTGCCGCCAAGCTGGCACGCATTGGCGAGCTTGACCCGCGCCCACTCACTGAGGTTCGGGCCATGGATAGGCGCCTGATCGGCAACTGCCGCGATTTTTCAGTGATGCTCGCTTCAATCCTGCGCTATCGGGGAACGCCAGCACGGGCACGGTGCGGCTTCGCGCGTTATTTCCTTCCCGACCACTATGAAGACCATTGGGTGTGCGAATATTGGAACGCAGAACTGCAGCGCTGGACTACGGTAGATTCCCAGCTTGACGACTTGCAGCGCCGTGTGCTGGCGGTGGAATTCGACCCGCTGGACGTGCCGCGCGATCAGTTCCTGCCTGGAGGCGAGGCCTGGCGGTTGTGCCGGGCCGGGCTGGCCGACCCGGACAAGTTCGGCATATTCGACATGCACGGCCTTTGGTTCGTTCGCGGCAACTTCGTCCGAGATGTAGCGTCGCTGAACAAGATCGAGCTTCTGCCCTGGGACTGCTGGGGACTGGTTGATGTGCGCGAGGAAGACCTGTCGGCGGCGGATCTTGCCTTGCTGGACCGGACGGCGGAGCTTACGCGCGGTGATGTGTCGGAGTGGGAGACAGTGCGGCAGCTATATGAGAGTGACGAGCGCCTGCGCGTACCAAGAGTGATCCGCAGTTACACCGATGCGGGAGCGCAGGAGGTGCGATTGCCCGAGCTTGAGCACACGTCAGGGCACTGACTCGAATCCGAGCCCTACCTGGGCGAAGTGCTTATCTTCTGTAAGGACGTGCTTTACTCCGCGCTCTCTCATGACGATCATGGACGTTAGGTCGGTGAAGGAGATCCGGGCATTGTCTTTCAGGCGGAGGCGGAGATCCCAGGCTGCGGCGAAGCGTTCCGGGGAGATCTGCTCGACGATGATGTACCCCGAACTGGCCGAAGCGATGATCGAGTTGACGAAGCGGGCGGCCTCGGCGAAGCTCTCCCTACGGAAGATGAGCGTGATCGCCTCATCAAGGACGTAGTCACTTGTGTAAATCCGTCCACCGGTGTGGCTGAGGGCTCTGTAGTACTCGGCTGCCTCCGTGTGCCGCGGATCCTTGCGACGCCCGAGGGCAATCCAGCCCCACGTATCTATGAACGTAGGCCCAGACACCGTGCTTCATCTCCTCTGCTCTTTGCCATACAGCTCTTCCTCGATCTCCTCAGCCGAAATCGGCTCTCCGGAAAGGGAACCGAGGACATCAAGTATAGGATCTGCAGCCTGTGACTGCTGCCGGGCGGTCTCACGCAGAAAGCCCAGCTGGGCAGGGTGATCTGCTGGATCTGGGTATAACACTGGAGCCTGCTGCAGGAACGCCTCCAATTCCTGGCGTTTCACCCTAGCGACCCCCTTTGCCAACTTGTATATGCGGATCCTCGATTCCTTTGCCCACCGGTATATGGTAGTGCGCGCCACTCCAAGGTAGTCGGCTGCTTCTTGTACGGACAGCCAATTGGTGTTCGGTTCCATGCCGGTACCTCCTGCGCGACGCGGCTGCGGGGGCGTGCCTGTGTTGATGCAGATGAATCCGCATGCGGATCGCCAGCCGCACTCTGTTGCATAGTGTAGCATGTTGTCATAACCGTTGCAGGCGTCATAACTCAAGTACACTTTCTAGTGAGGCAACGAAGCGATTGCGAGCACGTTTTTGGTAGTCGTCGACTCAGGAGCGTATACGTGCCGTACGCCGCTCTTTGGCGGCGAAGGACCTACTTGCCCTCTATAGCCTTGAGCTGGGCCCTGGCTTCCTCCTGATCAAGCCTGAGCCCTTCCGGATCCTCTGAGTTCGGCTCCATGGTCAGAACGTAGTTGAACTCCGATCTGGCCTCCGCGTACCGTTTCGCGGCAGCCAAGGCCTTTCCCAGGACAAGATGGTGAGACGATGATCTCGGATCCAGTCTGACCGCGATTCGGGCCTCGTCCACTGCTCTTTGTCTGTTGCCAATCGAAAGAGGCGGCCCTGGCAGCTGATAGAGCAGCTCGGCCAGGAAGTAGTGGGTTCGGGCATGGTTGGGGTCCGCCTCAAGCGCCCGCTCAAGCGCCTCAACTGTGGGCTTTACAACAAAGAGGCTTTGAAGTATGCCTCTGACCTGCGCCGACTGGGCCATGCACGCCGCATACCAGTGATGGGCGTCGGCACTGGCAGGATCGATCGCAGCAGCACGTTCGGCGGCAGCCCTGCCCTTTTCGAGCAGTACGAGTTTGGACGCCTTGTCGCTGGTACAGCGAGTCGCTTTCCACCAATATGCCCTTGCCAGCCGCCACAGCACCTCTGCGTCCGCCTGATCCGCGCCTTGGCCCGCGCCCAGCGCCTGCTCAAGCGTCTGGATCATCATGCCATCCATCTTGGGCTCCGAACGCCGACTCCACTGGCTGTCTGCCCTGGCAATCGTTCCTGCGCTTGCCCTTGTGCCCTGCGACGCGGGCGCGGCAAGGCAACTGCAGGCGACCACAGTCAGCAACATTGCGACCCAAACCGGCGCCAAGGTCCTCAATCCGAACACCTCCAAGCCGATTCCGGGAACTCAGTCAGAATGCCCGGCGACAGACTCGATGTCGCATGGAATGCCAATTGCTAGGATCAGGATTGGGATAGTATTCGACGGCACACGACAAACGCCTCTGTGGCGGAAGGGATCATGGTACGCGACAATCCAGGGCAACTCGGCGGGAAAGGCGAGTATGAGGCAGGAAAGTAGAGAAAGGCGAATATGTAGGAAGAAAGCGCAGAAAGGCGAAAGATAGATGGACGAGGCGAACGCTCGA
>CAYZHL010000164.1:0-6336 GCA_964478095.1 uncultured Clostridia bacterium
CCACGCGCATAGTGCAGAACTGCCCCTCTGCGTCCTGCTGAACCAGCCCGACTCGGCTGGCCATATCGTACACGCCTTGCGCAGCCGGTTCGACTCCGCACACCCGTATACTCCCGGAGAGACGCGCGTACACCGCGTTGGGAATGACGCCCGTCAGGCACAGGGCAAGTGTGGACTTGCCCGAGCCACTGGGCCCTGTAACGAGCACCGACCCGCCGGCCTCGATTGACAAGTCCACCTGCGAAAGCGCGACCGAAGCCCCATGCGAATACTGCACGCTGAATCCGGAAAGCTCCGCCATCTCTCTACTCAACGCGAATCCTAGACACCATCCTCACCCAGAACGCGCCCTCAAAGCCCGGAGCCACAACTCGCAGAGTCTCCTGGTCCTGGCAGAGAATCACGTCGGCATGGTCCTTGATATCCCGCACACTGAAGATGGCCTCGTACCCATCAGAAGCAATGATCCGCACTGAAGTCGCCGACTGGTCAGCCCCGGCGCGCTCCACGATAACAGCGAGCGGCACCCCGGAGTAGTCGGCCTCGGGCACGTACGTGACCTGCCCCACCAGCTCTGCCCGGACTGTGACGACTTCATCGCGAAACTCGGCCGGTGTATACTCGTAAGCCCGCGCGACGTTGCCTTCGATCCTGCATTTGGGGCCGTCCGGCACAGGCTCAAACACCTGAGAGTAGTAGTACGCGGCGCCGCCTGCCAGCGTAGCTGTCATCACCAGAGTAGCAACCAGGCGAGGGATGCGCGGTCGGGGCCTGCGCCCTGACGTCGAATCAAGGCCCGATGCGTCCACGGGTCGCAGCAACCCGGCAGTCTCCACTACATCCAGCACGCCAGCGGTGAAGTATCCGCCGAACACCGCCCCCGATATAGCCGCGAACAGCACCATCAGGCCCACGTATCCCCATGAGACTCCGGAGAAGTACATCGCCTGGAACACAATCACGTTGGATGTCGACGACACTGCTCCGGCAAGACACATGACGCCGAGCGGAGGCCTGGCGAACGGCAGCGACAGCAGGTCGACAAGAATGCCTTCCACCGCCGATACGGCTACTATCGGCAGCCCGTGAGTGCTGCCAGCGAACAACTCCACAAGGCCCTTGAGCACTCCGGCCAGAGCGCCCGCGCCGGTGCGGCCCACGATCGCCCTGGCCAGCACAAACCAGAACACATGCAGGCCCGCCATGAACTGGCCGGCGCCGAACGGCACGCCGAAAGCTGAGTTCAGAAGATTCCCAAGGTATCCCACGTATGTGCTGAGCACGCCGCCGGCAGCGCTCACCGCCGCGATCAGAACTAGGTCGCGCGTGCTGAAGTAGTAGCCCCGCCGGCGCCTAGCCAACCGCGCTGACATGCTAGTCACCGACTATCTCGATAGCTGCGATCGCCTTGACCGAATGCTTCTTGGTGGGCAGATCGCCGACCAGGCGAAGGGGAGCGTCGCCCTCCGCGAGATACTCATCGTTCTTCAGGTACGCCACGATGATATCGTTATTCCGCGCGACCGACTTTGAGTCTAGCTCGGCTGCCATACCGTCCTTTGAGATGACTCTGATCGTGTAGCCCTTCTCCGCGATCTCATCGTTGAAAACGTAGTGTCCGTCCGGCGCGTCTCCGCCGTCAATCATGGACAGAACCACCCAAAGAGGCGTGCCTTCGTACGTAGACGTGCTGCCGTCCTTCTCAGCGACCGACCAGCATACTGCAGGGTGAGGCGTGACCGGGCAGGTCACGATGCTCTCGAACGTGGCTCTATCCAGCCATACCTTCTCCGATCCCGACAGGCTGATCTGCCAGTCCTCTACGCCTTTGATGACCTCTATCTTCGCGACGGACTTGGCCCAGAAATGGCCGTCGGTTATGACGACACCATCGGGTCGCCCGTAGATGATTCGGGGCAGCTTGTCGGCGGAGTCGCGCTCCGACTCAAACGCAAGAAGCATCGACGGGCCGCCCACGCGCAACGCGTTTCCCTTATCATCGTAAGTAAAGACGCCCCCGTTGACCTGCGCAAAGCTATATACCATCTGATAGCCGTCTCGTGCAGTCACCCGAATGGCCTGATCCGGGTTGATGCCGCCCACCCGGGCGAGAATGGCGTCCATGGGTATGACGGTATAGGCCGACGGCCCGTCTATGCGCCCGGTGCTTCGGAGGAACGCGGCCTTCATCGTGTGTGCCTTCATCGCTGCGGCGTCGGCCCCGGTAAGCACCGTTGACCTGTCGCCGGATACCACTTCCACTTTCCATTCGCCCGCCGCGACAACGTGCCCCAGGCCAAACGCCAGGCAGATAAGGGCGATTATCGCCAGCACCCTAAGAGAGCTGTTCCGTTTCATGTCGTGACTACCTCCTGATCACATCATCCTGCGCGCAACAGCCGAGCGGGGTTGCGCGTCAGGTCATTGCTACCTAACCTCAATCCGCCTGACATAGCGCGCCCAGCGCGCCCCGGCCGACTCATACACGTTCCAACCCTGGCCGGCGGCGGATGTGGCGGCGCAGTCCGAATTGTGGTATACACCGTCGGCGGGTGCAAACACGATGCGCGGGCCCTCTCCCCAGGCCGGATGAGTCGCGCCGTCTTTTTCGTAGGCCAAGAGCATCTCGCCCTGCATGGCCAGCCACTTGGCGGACGGATACACATTCTCGTAAGCATACTCCTGCGCATAGCCGTCGCTCGACGTGACTACAAGGACCTGCCCCGGTCGCATTCCGCCCACCATGTCCACGAGCGCCGCGACGCGAACTCCCGCGTATGCTCCCTGCCCGCCCAAGTTGCCGAACTTGTTCTCAAAGGCCGTTACGACCTCGCAGCCGAGCATGGCGGCGATCTCTCCGAGGCCCATCTCCATGTGCCCTTTCGGGCCATGCACGGCGACGCGCGGTTCCTCGAGCTCAACCTTCACAGCCACTGCCTCGGCCTCGACACGGTCGCCGTCTGCACGCACCACGGTAAAATGATGAAACCCGCCCTGTTCAGCCCGGGCGTACAACAGAGCGCCCCCGCCGCCGGTGGTGACGTAGGTCACGCCGTCCTTCACCTCTTGCGCGAAAACGTGCACATGCCCGCTGAACACGGCCAACACGCGCGAAGCTCTGAACATCCGGTGGAGCTCTGCCGCCTGCTTGGAGTCGGGAAAGCAATGGTCGCCGCCGGGCATGGGATCGCAAAGGGGGATGTGCATGAAGACGAACTTGGGTTCCGGGCTTGACAGTTCGCGCCGGAGCCAATCGATCTGAGCCGCGTCGATGCTCCCAGAGGAGCTGTCGAGGGCTATGAACCTGTAGCCCTTCTGCACAAACGAGTAGTACGCGTCCTTCCGGATCATCCTGGCGTACGCGGTCCGGCCGTCGGCCTTCACATCATGGTTGCCCAGCACTGCGTACCAGGGCATTCGGAGTCTTCGAGCTCTGCCGACAAAGTCGTCGTACTGCTGGGCGGTCCCCGATGCCACCATGTCCCCGCAGTGCAGGAGGAACTGCGGACGCGCGGCATTGATCGCGTCCATGACCTTGTCCCACACCTCGTTACGCCCTTGGCTGTCGCCCACCACCGCAAACGTCAACCCCGAGCGGCCGAAGATCGCCTGTGCCCGGCCGACGGGCAAAGCGACCAGAATCGCGAGTACGAAAGCAAAGGCCGCAAGCGCCAGGGCGCCGCGGCGCAAATCGCGTCGCTTGTCCGCCTCTCGGGCCTGCGGCGTACAGGTACTTACCACTGCTCCCCCTCCTTTCCGCACTGGGAGGCGTGCCTGTTTCCCGGCGCACCCTATCGGTCCGCCTGCCATAGCCTCGGGCAACATCCCGCCCGGACATTAGGCGAGGGGACTCGGAGGAATGAAATCGTCAACCTTACTAATCTTCGACACTTGCTGCGAAATCCCTACTTGAACTCCACTCCACCCATGATCGCTCTGCACCTGACACGCAACTTCTTCGTGGACCCGGCAGACCCTGCCCTACTGAAGGTGCGGGAGGATATGATACCGCCCGATGATTGGCCCAGCACAGTGACTCCGCCCAGAATCGCAGCGCCTTCACACTCCACACTAATGTCGGGAGGAACAATCAACTCTATGGCGCCCATGATCGCAGTGAGATCCAGATAGGTCTCGCCGTCGAGAATGTCGGCCACGCGCAAATCCAGATCGGCGCCGCCCATGACGACGACATACGATCCGCTCTTCAGCGGCCAGCCAGCGGAGCGTTGCTCCACCCCGCTCATGACGACCCACTGAGTGTGCCCCGACGCCGCGCCCGCCGGCGGAGACGACCGCAGCACCGCCCAGCCGACAAGGATCACAACGAGCGCCCAGAACGTCCCCCAGAGTCGACTCAGATCGAATCCCCAGAACCGTGTGTTCGCCGCAAGCATAAGCACGCCGAGGCCAATAAGGATCCATCCTCCAACATTCGGGCCCGAGGAGCGACACGGCTCGTGCGCTTCGCCTATCTCGCACGGCTCGGCCGGTTCAGCCTCCTGTGTCCGCTCATCACGTATCGGCTCGTCCCCGCGCGGCTTGAGCACTGCCGCAAGCCCCAGAGCCACAAGGACGACAGGCCAGTACGTCTCGATTATGTCGCCGATGCTGATAGTCGTAATGCCCAAATTGTTCAGAAGAAGTACTGCTCCCAGCAGTACCAAGACCATACCGAAGATCCTTGATGCGCCGATTGATCCTCGCATACGCCTCACACCCCCATGTGTAGATATACATGAGCTCTATATGGCAACGGCGCAGCCGTCCTTCCTGGGCTCGCTGCCTGCAATGAGCACACCCGTATCAGGATTGCGCCATACCATCTGCCCGCCCCCGAATCCCGCGCGGCCCGCTTCGGCGCGTATGTTGTGCCCCAGTCGCCTCAGGGCAGCTATAGTATCCGACCCCACCTCGGGCTCTGCCAGTACGCCGTCAGCGCCCACGACTCTCACTCTCGGGCAGTCGATGGCAGCCTGGGGGTTCAGCGAATGATCTATGATGCTCGATATCACCTGTACGTGCCCTTGCGGCTGCATGTCGCCGCCCATCACCCCAAAGGCGGCCAGCGGAACGCCGGACTGAGTAATGAAGCCCGGTATGATGGTATGGAACGGCCTGCGCCCTGGAGCTAGTTCGTTGGCGTGCCCCTCCTCGAGCGAGAACCCTGCGCCCCTGTTCTGCATGGAGATCCCTGTATCGGGCACAACCACTCCCGATCCGAAACCCATATAGTTCGATTGTATGTATTACACCATCATGCCTTCCCAGTCAGCTGTGGAAAGGTATACGGTGTCGCCGTCGCTCGGTTCCCAGGTCTTTCGCCCATCCAGTCGACCCGGGGCCACGCTGGCCATGGCCCCTGACAGGCTGATCTGTGCTCGTCTTGCCGCAGCATACTCCGGCGACAGGAGTTCATCCACCGGCACCTCCACAGCTTGAGGATCGCCCACGTAGGCGTGGGCATCGGCGAATGCGAGTCGCAGGGCCTCAATGATCACGTGGAGCGATTCAGGCGCAAGCCGAGGAGCGTCGCGGAGGTCGAACCCCTCCATGATGTTCAGCGCCATCAGCGCCACAATCCCCTGTCCGTTCGGAGGGATCTCCCATACGTCGAATCTGCGGTACCGAATCTTCACCGGTTGTACCCATTCAGGCAGATGCTCTGCGAGGTCCCGCAAGGTCAAAAACCCGCCGGTCGCCTCAGAATGCGCAGCGATGGCGCGAGCCAGGTTTCCGCGGTACAACGACTCTCCATGGGAATCGGCGATGGACTGGAGCGTCGCGGCAAGATCCGGATTGCGGTAGACCTCTCCCGGAAGCGGCGCCCGGCCTCCCGGAAGAAACGCGAGCTCAAACTCTTTGAAAACCCCGCCGCGGCCCCCGAACCGCTTCTGAGATGCGCTCCAGTAGCTTGCGATCACCGGCGGAACGGGCGCGCCCTCGCGGGCATACTCAATGGCAGGCGCCATGACCTCCCGGAAGGGCAGGCACCCGAACCGGCGCGACAGAGCGGACCATGCCGACACGACGCCCGGCGTCGTCACCGATGCCCAGCCTTCCGTGGGCATCTTGGTCATCCCGGCGCGTCGAAACGCCTCGGCGCTCAGCCCTGCGGGCGCGCGCCCCGACGCGTTGAGCCCGTACATCTGGCCATTATCCCACACAATGGCGAATGCGTCGCCACCCAGGCCGCAGGAGGTGGGCTCCAGGACCACCAGCGCAGCCGCGGTCGCTATCGCCGCGTCGACTGCGTTGCCCCCGGCGAGTAGCATCCTCACGCCGGCCTGCGCCGCCAGCGGATAGCTTGTCGCCACCGCCCCCCCCCCTCCCATC
>CAYZHL010000165.1:0-6309 GCA_964478095.1 uncultured Clostridia bacterium
CCCGGCAGCCAGGGCGGTGTGGGAGCATCTTCATCCGCAGGAGGGGACGTAAATGGGTGCTGATGTCAAGGGTGGCATCGAGCGGCGGGACGCCGTGTCCGCGACAATCGATACTCGTATCGGCCAGGCGTGTGCCGAGGTAGGCGCCGGCGGGCTGAGGCGAGTCAGTTTGCCAGAAGTTGATAGCACTCGGCTGCTGCGATTGCCCTTGCCGGGGCCTGTTCTGAGTGCTTTGGCCGAGGGAGCGCTTACGCCTGCGACGCTTTTATCGAGCGTGGGGCTGAATCGAGTGGTCATTGGGCCCGAGCAGCTTGCGGCAGGGGTCAACCGCCCTGAGCGATCCGGCTCTCGTTGGGCAGGTGTGGATCCCCGGGACATCCTGTCATCTGTCCTGCATGACCTGAGACTGCTCTTCGACGGCGATTTGGATCCTCGGGGACTCCTTTTTGATTACCCCATCGACCTCACGTGGTGCGGCGACTTCACTCGTCTCATCATGATCGGCATGGCGAGCATTCCTCCGGGAACGGTCACGACCTACGGTGCGCTGGCGGCGGCAGCGCGAAGCCCGCGCGCAGCTAGGGCCGCAGGATCTGTAGTAGGCGCGAATCCCCTAGGAGTAGTAGTGCCGTGCCACCGGGTGATCGGAGCCAGCGGAGCCCTGACAGGCTTCGGAGGCGGACTGCCGCTCAAGGTAGCGCTGCTGGGCCTGGAAGAAGCTGCGGCTGCACAAAGTTAATGCCCATATTGACATTATCAATGTATGGCTTTATGATGTGAATTGAGTGCCATGTCGGACGAGGGAGGTGTGCCTTTGATGAAGCGACGCGAACTTCTGGGTAAATGCCCGGTGTGCGGGGAGAGCCTGGACGTGACCAGGCTTGCATGCAGAAGTTGCGGCACCGCCATTGAGGGGCGATTTGATACCTGCAAGTTCTGTCGGCTCACTCCTGAGCACCGCGCGTTCGTAGACGTGTTCATCAAGAACAGGGGCAATATCAAGGAAGTCGAAAAGGAACTGGGAATATCGTACCCTACCGTCCGCAATAGGCTTGATTCGGTCATCGCAGCCCTGGGCTACCGGGTGGAGGAGCCTGCGACGGAGAAAGGCGATGCTGGGGCTGAACGCAAGGCGATTGTGGAGGCTCTGGCGCGCGGCGAGATAAGTGCCGACGACGCAGTCAAACAACTCCGCGCCAAGTGATCAGGGGAGGGCAGAGCTATGAGCGAAGAGCGGAAGATCATACTGAACCTGCTGGCAGAGGGCAAAATCACCGCCGATGAAGCCGAGCAACTGCTGGAAGCGCTCATCGAATCCGATCAGTATGGCCTGGGCGATTCCGGACCCGCCTATCAGGCTGATCAGGTTGATCAGGTCGATCAGGTCGATCAGCCCGATCAGGGCAACAAGAGCGATCCGGGTGATCCGCGAGATCGTCGGGATGCCCGTGTTGATGTGATTGGGGACGATCTTTCCGAGAGGCTTTCGAAAGCAGTATCGGAAATGGCCGAGGCCGGTCAGGAACTGCCAGACAGGCTGGCGAGGATGCTGGGCTCCATGTTCGGTTCGTTCGGCTGGTCGTTCGGGCCCGCCGGGATCCAGGCCGAACGGGTTTTTGAGCCGGAAATGCCTGCAGATTGCGTCGTATCCGCCGTCGACTTCGCAACTTCGAACGGCAGTGTCAAGCTGACGGGCTGGGATAGGCTGGGCTACAAGGTGGTGGCCAGGGCGGAGGTGAGGGGAGCGGAGAGCAAGTCCGAGGCGGAGCGGAGGCTGGCAGCAGGGCTCGGGCTTTCGCTCGAAGGCGGAGTGATGCGGCTCGAGTGCAGAGATGATGCCATCCGCAATTCGCTCTCGGTCGAAGCGTACCTGCCCCGGACGAACACATATGATGTCAAGGTGAGTTCGCGCAATGGGTCCGCGACGCTGGAGTCGCTGACGGCAGGATCGATCGAGGTGCGCTCTGCCAACGGGCGCGTCGCGCTCAGCGGCGTTACGGCGGCGAGCACCACTGCGTCTGCGCGCAATGGGTCTGTGACCGCGTCCGGGGATATGGGCGATGCCAACCTAGAGACTGCTAACGGCTCTGTGAGCGCGACCCTATCCTACCGGTCGGCCGGAAGGCTTCGCGTGAACACTGGGAACGGCAGCGTGCGGTTGAACGTTCCAAGAGATGCTGGCGTGACCTATGAGATCAGCGCACAAACCGTCAATGGCTCAGTCAGGACTTCGCTGGAAGGCGCTGAGGTCAAGCGGGAACCGGGCGCCGGAAGAGGCCCGGGTCGTAGCATGTCGTTGGTTGCGCGTCCCGGCGGCGCCGTGTCGTCGCCTCCGACCGTCGTTGTGGAGGCGCGGGCAGTCAACGGTTCGGTATCAATCCACGGCGTCTAGAGCATCCAGAATGAAGCTTGTGGGGAGGGATGAACAGTGGAGGCCGAGAAGAAGCAGATTCTCGAGATGGTGCGAGACGGCAAGCTTACCGTGGAAGAAGCGCAGAAGATAATGGAGGCCATAGATCAGGGGGACGAAGACGCGGCCCCAGCGACTGCGACCAGGCCGCCCAGGTTACTGCGCATTAGGGTGAAGGACGAAGACGGCGCCAAGGTCAACGTCAGTGTGCCAATATCACTTGTGCGCGTTCTCTGGAGATTCATCCCCAGGGACGCCATGCGCGAGCTGGAAGCGCATAACATCGATATGGACGCGATTCTCGCGGCGGTGAACGAGGGCGCTCAGGGGAGTTTGGTCGACGTGGAAGATGAAGACGGCGCCAAAGTAGAGATAGTCGTTGAGTAGGGCGCTGTATCGCAGGTCATGGAGGATTTCTGGCCGAATGCTAGAATAAACTCAAGATGAATGCAAGCCGACTGGGGGTGTAGGCAGTATGCAGAGGCGTCTGTATAGATCAGTGCGTGAACGCATGCTTGGAGGCGTTTGCGGAGGAATTGCCAACTACATGGGAACGGATCCGACACTCATACGTCTAGTATGGGTGGCACTCTCCCTATTCACCAGAGGGTTTCCTGGTGTCATACTCTACATCGTCGGATGGATCGTGATACCGGAGGAACCCGCTTGATTACTCTCGGGGAGGCTTTGCATTCACATGACGGGCAGTTACGATAAGCGCCCCCGTGGCGCGATGCCTGGTTGGCTAGTGAAATGGCTCATTAACGCACTCGCGTTGCTCATAGTGTCGTACGTGCCCTATGGCCGCGGTCAGCTCATACAGATCGACGGCGCGGGAACGGCTCTTATCGCAGCAATGGTGTTAGGCATCGTCAATACATTCATCAGGCCGATATTCATGTTATTCAGCCTGCCGATGCAGTTCGCCACCTTCGGCCTGTTTACTCTGGTTATCAATGCGCTGATGCTCATGTTGGGCGATTGGTTGATGGGGCGTTCGTTTGATCTGCCCGGAGGGCTCTTTGCCGCGATCATTGCCTCCATCCTGCTCGGCCTGACCGGCGCGGCGCTGAACGCGATCATCCGAGGAGACAAGTAGCCATTGATACGTCTTGTGGCCATCGATCTGGACAATACGTTGCTTGGTTCGGACTTGTCGATTTCTGCCGCGAACCGAAATGCGTTGGAGCGAGCCCGCGATGCCGGAGTCGTAGTCGCGATAGCGACCGGCAGAATGTTCCAGACAGCTCTCCGGATAGTGTCGGACCTAGGGCCCGACATGCCCATAGCCGCGTACAACGGCGCATTGATCAGGATGCGCGACAGTGGCGAAACCCTGTGTAGCACGCCGATAGATCCCGAAGAAGGCGGACGTGTCGTCAGGTTTCTGTGGGACTTCGGCGTTGCTTTCCAGGCATACTTCGACGACGAACTGTACGTGCCGCGACTGACACCGGCCTCGGCCTACTACAGTTCCAAGTACGGAGCGGCAGTGCATGTCCTGGGCGATATCGATGAATTTGCCAGGCGCGCGTCGCTGAAGTACCTTATCATCGAGGATCCCGCCAGGGTCGACTCGGTGCGGCGAGCGCTGGAAGCTTTCATAGGGCCCGGCCTGCGAATCATGCGATCGCAGCCTGAGCTACTCGAAATAGTTGACTCGCGTGTGTCAAAAGGGCGGGCTCTCCGTCATCTTGCTCATCGTTTCCGCATAGATATCGCTCACACGATGGCCATCGGCGATTCTGAGAATGATATCGACATGTTGCGGGAGGCTGCGGTAGGAGTCGCCGTGTCAGGCGCCGGCCGCGATGTGCAGGCGGCCGCCGATTATGTCGTAGCTTCGAATGACGATGACGGCGTGGCTGAGGCCCTGGACACGTTCGTACTACGCTGAGTCAGCCTTACTCGTTTCCAGCGAGGAGTGACTACTGGATTGACCGCGCTGAGTTTTCCCGATGTGACTCCGATGCAGGTTCTGACCGCTGTTGCCGACGTGGCGATAGTGGCTTTCCTCGTCTATCAAGTCATGTCCCTTTTTAAGGGTACTCAGGCAGTCTCGCTGATCAAGGGATTGGCCATTCTCTTCGCCGCCAATGCTCTGGCCGGGCTGCTCAAGTTGGATGCTCTCCACTGGCTGCTCAGGCAAGTCACTACGATGACGTTCGTGGGGATCCCAATAGTCTTTCAGCCGGAAATCCGAAAAGGCCTCGATCGGCTCGGGCGCGGTCGGCTGTTCGGCACGCCCATGAGCGCCATCGGGCCCGAGGAAACGCGCAGGGTGCTGGCTGAGGTGTGCCGAGCCGCTGAAGCGATGTCTCGGGAGTACACGGGGTCCTTAATTGTCATGGAGAGAGAGACCGGCGTGGGCGATGTGGCGGAGTCGGGAGTGAAGCTCGATGCGCACGTGTCCGCGGAGTTGTTGCTGAACGTCTTCACTCCCCATACGCCGCTTCACGACGGGGCAGTGGTGATCCGCGGAAATCGAATTGTGGCTGCGGCCTGTATCTTGCCGCTCACGGAGAGGCGCGCTCCCGGGCGGAAGGTCGGCACCAGGCACCGTGCGGCGGTGGGCATCAGTGAGCGCAGCGATGCGGTGGTTGTGGTAGTGTCGGAAGAGACAGGGGCGGTCTCCCTGGCCAGCGGCGGCGAGCTCGTTCGAGACCTCTCGCCTGCCGAGCTTCGAGGGCGGCTCGATACGCTGTTCGATGTGAACGGCAGAGAGAGCAAGTTCTGGCGGATAAGGGGCGCAGGGCGATGACACCGACTGCAAGGGGCTGGAGAGAGGTATCCATGAGGGCTCTTGCGATTGGCCTTGCAGGAGTGATATGGGCAGTTGCCGGGAGCGAGAAGAGCCGCATAGCATCTACGCCCACGTTCGATGCTATCCGGGATGCCAGAGTCGTTGTTCGGAACGTGCCTCAGGGTATGGTGGTGACAGAGGCCCCGTCTACGGTGACGGTGCGGCTCAGGGGCGCGACGGGGCTTGAGGCGACGGCCGGCGCCGCCGACGTCATCGCCGTGGTCGACATGGCGGGCGTGACTCCCGGGCAACACCTGCTGCCTGTCGATCCCCTGCCTCCTTCTGGGCTAGAAGTCGTGAGGTCCGGAGCTATCACGGTGGGCGTGACGGTGGAGGAACTTGTGTTCGCAGAGTTCGACGTGGAAGCGGCCATTTCTGCGAGTATGGCGTCCGAGGGCATGGTGGTAGCCAGCTCATCCCCTTCCAGGGCGCGTGTGGAAGGCCCCAGAGCTTCCGTGGATCGCGTCTCGCACGTGGTGGCGCTGGCTCTGACTCGTGAAGCAGTAGCTACGGTGCTGGCGCTGGACGACAATGGCGAGGTTGTGCAGGGTGTGGAGGTGTGTCCCGGGGCGGTTCTGGTGCACTGCGAAGCTCGCTGAACGCCTTGCATGGAGTGGAGGTCGAATTGTGCAGTGGGTGCGCTTTTTGGGACTGATGGAGTAAGGGAAGTCGCCAATACCCGATTAACACCTGAACTTGCATTCAGACTGGGCAGGGCCGGCGCCGCCATTGCTCTGCGCCGCAGCGACGGCAGGCCGCTGATGGTTGTGGGCGGCGATACGCGCAGATCTACCGGCATGCTTGAAGCGGCCGTAGTGGCCGGTATCGCTTCCACCGGGGTCGACGCAGCTCGGGCGGGAGTGGTTCCGACTCCCGCAGTGGCCTACCTCACTCGCGCGCTGGGCGCGAGCGCTGGTGTGGTAGTCTCCGCTTCGCATAACCCTGCTGAGTACAACGGCATTAAGTTCTTCGGGCCTGATGGGTTCAAGCTCGCCGACGAGCTGGAGGGCGAAGTCGAGGTTGGAGCCCTGGCAGCGGGAGGCGGAGGCATGGGCGCGGCGCCCCCGAGCGATGACGACATCGCCGCGTCCCGCGC
>CAYZHL010000166.1:0-331 GCA_964478095.1 uncultured Clostridia bacterium
TCGACATGGCAGTATGGATGGCTCTGGGAAAAACATGTGAGACAATCGTGGCCGCGTCGCTCAATGCAAGCGGCGACATCATCGCAGGTTCCAGCACGAGCCGAGCGCTCTGGCGCGCCATTCTTATAGACACTTCCAACCTCACACTGACCCTCCTCGAAAATGGGAGGCCAGTGAGCCAGTACCGCGTAGGGGTCGGAAAGGCATCGACGCCCACCCCTCTGGGCTACTTCAGGGTGATAGACAAGGCGGCCTGGGCTGGCGGATTCGGCACTCGATGGATGGGGCTTGATGTGCCGTGGGGAGAGTACGGAATACACGGCACCAACAA
>CAYZHL010000166.1:421-6267 GCA_964478095.1 uncultured Clostridia bacterium
CGGAGGATGCATACGCATGCTCAACCGCGATGTGGAGAAGCTGTATGCCGCAGTTGAGGTCGGCATGCCGGTGATCATAACCGCCGGGCACTTCGGCGTGCTCGGATCCGCCCGCCCTCGGGTAGAGCCAGGCGCCAAGGGCAGTTATGTGTACGCGATCCAGCTGAGGCTGGCGAAGCTGGGGTACGAGCATGCAGGTGTAGACGGCGTCTACGGGCAGGCGACCGAGCGAGCAATCATGCGCTTGCAAAGAGACAAAGGGCTGCCTGTGACGGGCATTGTCGACATTCATACATACGAAGCTCTGGGAATGTCGGTCATGGACTAAAGGGGCCACCCATCCACTCGGCCTGAACCGTGAGGATGATGGCCCCCGCAACACTCAACTATCCAGGCTGATATCTACACCGCCTGAACTGACTTCACTTCAGCGACCTCTTGCTTGAGTATCCTCTCAATCCCATTCTTAAGCGTCATCGTCGACATCGGGCAGCCCGCACAGGCGCCTCTTAGCTTGACCTTCACGATTCCGTCGGCAGTCACATCCACAAGCTCTACATCGCCGCCATCAGCCTGCAAGGACGGCCTTATCTTGCCCAAAGCAGCCTCAACCTTCTCACGCATGCCGCTCAGCCCCTTTCCGCTACGTGCCACAATACTATCATTCCACCTAGTGAGGGTCAACAACACCCCAGGCGCCCAGGCGCCGGGGGTGCGTGTAAGGATTGTGGTTCCTAAGGCCTGGCGTCGTTCCCCGCATGGTGGTCGGCTAGGCTACCCTTAGGAGGTTCGGCTGGCCTTGCGCCCCTGATCTGGCCTTTCCCCTGCGATGCCACCAGAATTCATCCCGCTTGCCGTTCAGATCCGACCGCCTCGATCCCGGCCCGCTCTACCACGTGAGGAACGCCCGACGCGTGGTTTACGATTTCCGCTGCCCGGCTGAAGCCGTTCCGAGGCGTCGCAACGGAGCACGTGCTACAATATTTCTCCTGGTACGTCCGCATAGCCGCCATGGAAGGAACCGGAACTCGCGCTAGCGGAGGCTATGCAAGATGACGACCACGGGCCGCGTCAACCGAAAGGCCCTTTAGCTGGCACAATCGCGACAACTGAGCAGCTCCAGCCGTCTTCCCCGACGGCCATGACGCCAAGACCAGCTAAATAGCCGTTTCAGCGGGGCGAGCATGACCTCGCCAGCCAATACCCCGCCGCGATGAACCGTCTGGCGACACATACCGACTTTGCTAATTGCTATTACCTACGAAACCTACACGCACCCCCAAGGCCTGTCAACGCCCGAAACGCCCGTGAACACTTCCCCGCAATCCATCATATCCCAGCTCCCCACACTCCGGCCTTCCTGTAGAAGACTTTCTTGACGGCGTTCACCATGGCCAGGTAGGCCACGGTCATCACGAGCAGGACTGCGAAGAACGCAGCCGGCAGCGGAACGAACCCGAAGAATCGACCGATCAGCGTATACGGAATGGCAAACCCGACCGCCACCACTGCCAGGCTCGATAGTGTCAGGGGCAGGCTGGCTCTGCTTTTCAGGATGCTGTACCTCGACCGGATGACGTGAATTACCAGGGTCTGCGTGGCCAGGGATTCAACGAACCACCCAGTTTGGAACAGTGGAGCGTCGGCGTGAAACACGTAGAGCATCACCAGATAGGTAAGCACATCATACAGGGAGCTGATCGGGCCGAATACGAGCATGAATCGCTTGATGAACTCGATGTCCCAGCGCTTGGGCTCGGCGACGGAGTCGTGGTCTACCATGTCGGTGGGTATAGTGACCTGCGCGAAGTCGTAGAGCAGGTTGTTGAGTAGTATCTGCACCGGCCGCATGGGCAGAAACGGCACTAGGAACAGCGCTGCCGGAACGCTGAACATGTTACCAAAGTTCGAGCTGGTGCCCATCATTATATACTTGAGCGTGTTGGCGAAAGTCTTTCGGCCTTCTACGATTCCAGTCTCCAACACATGGAGGCCTTCCTCCAGGAGGATTATGTCGGCGGCCTCTCGGGCGACGTCCACCGCGTTGCTAACCGACACTCCAACATCGGCCGTCCTGAGCGACGGAGCGTCGTTGATGCCGTCTCCCATGTATCCTACCACGTGCCCTGACCGCTTCAGCGCAGCTATGACCCTATCCTTTTGGTCCGGGCTGAGGCGTGCGCACACAGTCGCCTGTTCGGCCCTGGCGGCGAGCTCGCTATCGTCCAAGGCGTCCACGTCCTGTCCCATCAGCACGCCCTTTACCGTGAGGCCCACTCGCTCGCATATCCGCGTGGTGACGAGCTCGTTGTCGCCTGTTAGTATCTTGATCTCGACTCCCAGCGCCTCGGCCTGATCTAGGGCCTCGCGTGTGCTCTCCTTGGGAGGATCGACGAACGATACATACCCGACGAAAGTCATGTTCGATTCATCCGTAATCGAATAGACCTCGCGGCCGTTGCCTATGGTCCTGTATGCGACGGCCACTGCGCGGTACCCGTCCGATGACAGTCTCTCGAACTCGTCCAGCACAGCCGCCCTGAGCCGAGGGGTCATGTCCCTTACATCCGCCCCGTCCGGCCCCAGCTCTAGCCGGGTGCAGGCCTCCAGCACGCCTTCAGGCGCGCCTTTGGTTATGAGCATCCTGCGGCCGGCTTTCGCCACAATGACCGACATTCGCCGGCGCGTGAAGTCGAACGGGATCTCGTCTATCTTCGTGTAGCTGGACAGGTCAAGCGAGGCGTGCCGGGCTATGGCTGCGTCCATTGGGCTTCTGAGGCTTGCCTGAAAGACAGAGTTCACCGTCGCCAGCTCCATCGTGCGCTCGGACTCGTTGCCCTCGGCATCCACATGCGAATGCACGGCGAGCTGTCCCTCTGTGAGCGTCCCGGTCTTGTCGGTGCACAGAATGTCCATGCTCCCTAGGTTCTGTATGGACTGCAGGCGCTTCACGATCACCTTGTTGCGCGCCATCGTCCGCGCGCCTGTGGAGAGGTTGATCGTGATTATCATCGGCAGGAGCTCAGGGGTGATGCCCACCGAAACCGCCACCGCAAAGAGCAATGAGTTAAGCACCCCACGGTGAAGCGAGGCATTCAGCACGAAGATGAACACCACGAGCGCGCCGATCACCCGCATGAGCAGCCGGGTGAACTCCCGGATACCGCGCTGGAAGTCAGTCTCCGGTCGCTCGGCTGTGAGGCTCTTGGCAATTCGACCGAATTCTGTGCGGCCGTTGGTCTCCACCGCCAGTGCCGTCGCTGTTCCGCTCACAACGTTGGTTCCGAAAAAGACCACGTGGTCCATGTCGGGTAGTGGCGTGTTTTCCGGTCGTCCGCCTGCAAAGGGCGCCTTCTCGACCGGCTGCGATTCGCCTGTGAGCGCCGCCTGGTGCACGAAGAAGTCCTTCGCCGCGAGCACTCTGGCGTCCGCCGGAATGATGTCTCCAACACTCAGGTAGATTGCATCGCCGGGAACTACTTCGGCCATGTGTATCTCGGTCGGCGCCCCATCACGCAGCACGGTCGCGGTAACGGCTACCTGCCTGGCAAGCTTCTGAGCGGCCTGTTCCGATGTATACTCCTGGACGAACTCGAGGATGGCGCTGGTCAGCACCATGACGCCGACAATGATAGCACCGGACGTCTCGCCGAAGAACGCCGAGACCACCCCGGCTGCAATCAGCACCAGGTTAAGAGGGCCAGCGAGCAGCATCAGGAACGATAATACAGGCGGCCTCACTCTTCTCGGAGCAAGCTCGTTCCTGCCGTACTGCTTGATGCGCCTTTCGGCTTCTTCGGTGGAAAGGCCGTCGCTTGATGCGGCCAGCCGCTCCATTAGCTCCTGAAGCGACAGGTTGAGCAGGATACTACGCTTTGGCCTGGCGGCCATCTCGGTGGATAGCGACATGAACATAATAATGCGCCTCCCCGTCGTTTCGGGGAGGCGCGAATATGCCCACGAAGGTCAGCGCAGTCTCACAGGCGCGGGCTCCGCTCCTTCCCGAACAACCGTAGATAGTATGCTGCTAATGGGTCTACTGCCTGCGCCGTCGATACTCACTGACGGCTCACCTCGCTAACCGCACATAAATGGTAGGCTCTTCGAATCAGATCTCAGATACGTGAACACCATAGCCAGAATATGCCCGTCACCGACTGATGTCAACCACATCCCATAGCTCATTGCCTCTCATCGCGCAACTTCAGCCAGGGTAGTGGGTTCTCCCTGGCCTCATAGTGATCGCGCGTCTGAGGTCCAGTCGTCGGCGGTTTCTGTCCGCGCAGCACGTCCAGGATTATGGCATAGGCGGCATCGCTCATGAGTAGTCCCAGGTGCGTAACGCCGAGCCCCGATACCTTGTAGTTCCGGGCCCCGCACATTATGGAGTTCTCCGCCGGGATTACGACGCCGTCGGTGGGCGTCCATATGGCATGGAAGTCCACACCCGGGGCCGTCTCCGACACGCTGTTCAGCTCTTCCAGGAAGGAGCTGCCGGGCAACATCTCGCTGGTTGGAACGGAGCGTGGAGGCAGGATCATCCCTCCGAACGTTCCGTGATGAGGAGTAGCCACGGTGATGACCGTTTTGACCTGATCGCTTGTGCGCAGATTCTTCAGGTAATACCGCGTGACGAGCCCGCCCATGCTGTGCGCTACAACCGCGATGGCTCTGTGGTTCGCGTACCCCGCCTCGATCTTCCAGGCGAGTTCGCCGGCGTAGTCGGCTATGGAGTCCAGGACGCCCATATACGAAAAGTCTATCGCATCACACTCGAACCCGTCCCGAGTGAGGCGCAGCTTTATCGCCAGCAGGTCAAGGGATGTGGCTAACCATCCATGGACGAGCAACACAAAAGGACGCGGTTGGCCGGCTTGCGCTGCGGGGCCAACCATGGCCGTAGGAACCTCCGCAGGCACAGGGGTCACCGGAGCGTTAGCCATGCCTGGCTGGCTCGACACGCCCATTGCCAGTATGGCCAACATGACCGCGCTGATCGCCGCGAGTCGCGCACGTCTACGCATGGCCACATCCCATCCTATGCCGGCGCAGCCTGCGCGTACTTCTCCAGGTTGCGGAATCGGGTGTACTCCCTTTGCCATAGGAGTTCGAAACTGCCCGTGGGTCCGTTGCGCTGCTTGGCCACGATGATCTCAGCGATGTTACGGCGTTCAGGCTCGATGTCGGGCTTATAGTAGTCTTCGCGGTAGATAAATGCCACCACGTCCGCCGACTGCTCGATCTCCCCGCTCTCCTTGAGGTGCGAAAGGAGCGGTCGCTTGTCGGCAGTGGCCTCCACGGCCCGGGAAAGCTGCGCCAAAGCCAACACCGGCACCTCGAGTTCGCGCGCCAAGGCCTTGAGTGACCGGGTGATCTCGGCGATCTCCTGCTGCCGGTTCTCCACGCGCGCCCTGCCCTGGACCAGCTGCAGGTAGTCGATGATGACAATCCCCAGGCCGTGTTCGGCCTTGAGCCGCCGCGCCCGAGTACGTATTTCCAGAGCCGAAACACTGGGGGTGTCGTCGATGAAAACCGGCGCTTCACTCAAGCGGCCCAGAGCATTGGAAAGCCGCGGCCAGTCTGCTTCGGTAAGGTTCCCTCGTCGAAGACGTTGCCCGTCCACACTGGCCTGGGAACACAGCATCCTCGCAGCCAGCTGTTCGCGAGACATCTCAAGGCTGAATATGAGGACAGGCTTCCTCTCGTTCAGTCCCACGTACTCCGCTATGTTCAGCGCGAGCGCCGTCTTCCCCATAGACGGCCTGGCGGCAACGACTATCAGCTCAGACGACTGGAGTCCGGAGAGCATGTTGTCCAGTTCCACGAATCCTGTCGGCAACCCCGTG
>CAYZHL010000167.1:0-3705 GCA_964478095.1 uncultured Clostridia bacterium
CCTGCTGATGTCAGGGGCGGAGCGCGCGTTCCGCCGGGTGGAGCTGTAGGGTCTGGAGTTGTACTGCCTGGGACTGTAGGGTCTGTAGCTGTCTATGCATTACCGGGATCGCCTGAAGGGATCCGAATCTGGACCGAACACCTGGCGGTGCCTTCGCCCGAACGCGCGGTGGTGAAAGCGGCCCTGTGCAGGAGGCGCCGTTGCCGACGCGAATTCGGACAAATGGCCTCCGTCAACCAGGCAGGATCTGAACTGGTTGCTCGAAAAAGCTGTTCGGAAATGAACAGGATGCTATTTGCCGCTGGGAGTGTGGGTTTGTGAGACTTTGGCGTGGAGTCATCGAAGAATACAGAGAGTATATGCCGCTTGACCCCGGCGCGCCCGTGATCACGTTGCTTGAAGGCGGCACGCCTCTCATCCCTGCGCCCGCTCTGGCCCGGCGACTGGGAGTCAGGGCCGATATCCGCCTCAAGCTGGAGGGCGCCAATCCCACCGGATCGTTCAAGGACAGGGGGATGACTGCGGCGATATCTAGGGCTGTCGCAGACGGGGCCCGCGTGGTCATATGTGCCTCCACCGGCAACACCTCAGCCTCCGCCGCAGCCTACTCCGCGCGCGCGGGGCTTCGCTGTGTCGTAGTGATACCCGATGGGGCCATCGCCATGGGCAAGCTGGCTCAGGCAATCGTCCACGGGGCAGAGGTCGTGCCGATCAGGGGCAACTTCGACCAGGCCCTGGCGATTGTGAGGGAGCTGGCCGACGCGGGGCTCGCCACTTTGGTCAACTCGGTCAACCCGTGGCGCATTGAAGGACAGAAGACTGCTGCTTTCGAAATAGTGGATCAGCTCAGTTCGGGAGCGCAGGGTACGCAGCACACGCAGGGTACCCAATGTCCGGAGCGCTCGACAGGCATGGCGCCGGATTGGCTGGCGATTCCCGTGGGCAATGCGGGGAACATTACGGCGTACTGGAAGGGGTTCCGGGAGTGCGCTGCCGCCGGCCGCATAGGTGCGTTGCCTCGAATGGCTGGGTTCCAGGCTGCCGGGGCGGCGCCCATAGTGCTCGGGCGGCCGGTGGAGCATCCGGAGACCATAGCCACTGCCATAAGGATCGGAAACCCCGCGAGCTGGGCGAGTGCCCGGGCCGCCGCCGATGATTCCGGAGGGTTCATAGATTCCGTGACTGACGACGAAATCCTCGAGGCCTACCGCCTCCTCGCCCAAGCAGAAGGCTTGTTTGCCGAACCGGCGTCGTGCGCTGCAGTGGCGGGGCTTGCCAAGATGGCGCGCGACGGCCGTCTTCAGGACGGGCAATGCGCCGTAGCCGTGCTTACCGGCAACGGGCTCAAGGATCCGTCTACAGCCATAGAGAGCGCACCGCGGGTGCGTGATGCCATAGATGCTGACCGCGAGGGTGTGATGAGGCTGCTTCGGTTGTAGGCTGGCCGGCATCGTGTGTAGGGATTGATTGAGCTGAAGGCTGGCCGGCATGAGGATGCTCGCGCAGGCCGACACGCGCATTCAAGTGAGGTGTTGACGTATGTCAGTGGATAAGGTCGTAGTCCGCGCGCCGGCTACCTCGGCCAACATGGGGCCGGGATTCGATTCTTTGGGGCTTGCCATGGAACTCCGCGATGAGGTGACGTTCGAACGCGCTGCCGACGGCGAGTCGAGGGCGATCACGGTTGACTCAGACGGAACGCAGGTTTCGCTGGGGATCCCTACTGGCCGTGATAACCTGGCCATTCGGGCGTTTGCGACTGCGTTTCGCGACGCCGGGCAGACCGCGCCGCCGGTGCGTGTGCGCATCTTGAACCGGATACCTGTGGCTCGAGGCCTTGGAAGCAGTGCGGCGGCTATTGTGGCCGGGCTCATGGCTGCTGATGCATTCATGGGGATTGCGCCGGACCTGCAGCGACTCCTGAACACGGCCGCCAGGATCGAGGGGCACCCGGACAATACCGCAGCGTGCATACTTGGCGGGATCACCGCGTCATCGTTTGTGGGGGCGCGCGTGCTGTGGGCCAGAGTGCCGGTCTGCGGCAGCATGTGCGCAGTGGTGGCCGTGCCCGATTTCCCGGTGTCTACCATGGCAGCCCGTAACGTGCTGCCGGGGAATGTGCCCCATTCCGACGCTGTGTTTAACGTGGGGCGTACGGCCCTGCTCGTGGCCTCGTTGGCATCGGGCAACTATGCCAACTTAAGGTACGCGTTTGACGACAGGCTTCACCAGCCTTACCGCTCGGGATTGGTGCCCGGGATGGTCAATGCCATGAAGGCAGCGTGCGATTCGGGCGCGATAGGTTCGTACATGAGCGGCGCAGGCCCGTCCATAATGGCCCTGATAGGCGCGGGCGAGCCGGCAGAGCCTGTGGCTTCGGCTATGCGGGAGGCTTTCGCCCGCGCCAGGGTTAACGCCGCCATAGTGATGCTGCCTATGGCGGAATCGGGAGCTTTGGCCGAAGTCGTGTAGAAGGCAGAAAGTGGCGCGGGAGGAATTGCCGGTTTACTTTGGCCTGGGCTCGAACCTCGGCGACAGATTAGGATATCTGGCGCGGGCGTGCGAGATGATGTACAATGCTCCGGGGCTTGCGCGGCATGCGGTGTCGGGGATATACGAGACTGAGCCGTGGGGCCCTGTCGATCAGCCTGCTTTCCTACATTGCGTGGTCCGGGCGCTTACTGATCTGGATCCTGACGACCTCCTTGCGCTGGCAAGGCGGATCGAAGGCGCCTTGGGGCGCAGGCGGTCAGTGGATGTGAGATGGGGCCCTCGCACCATCGATGTGGACATCCTGATGGTGGGCGACCTCGCGGTGAACCGTCCCGACCTGACGATTCCCCATCCGAGGATGTGGGAAAGGTCGTTCGTGCTCATACCCCTGCTTGATCTGGAGCCCGATATGCGCGCTCCGGACGGAAGGAGCCTTCACGCCTTTGTGCAGGACCTTCCGGGTAGATCCGGGGTGCGGAGGATACGCGACGACCTTCAAGGAGTTTTCGGCGGGGCGGAGAATAGGCTAGATTAGCGGCATGTTGAGTTCCCGTTTTATAGCAGGAGGGCTCCTGGTGTCAGAACAAGGAAATGTGGTTGACTTCGAAAAGAAGAGGATCGAGATTAGGTTAAGGCGGCTCACGGAGCGCCTGATGGCTTTCGTCAATGGGTCGGAGTTCGGGGCCGTGGCTGCGGCCGGCCTGCGCAAGTTCATGTCGGAGACTATGGACGAAGATGAGGAGTGGCCCGACGGCGCTTCCGTCGACGCTCAGGATGAACCGGACGACTTGGAAAACGAGTTCATCGAGTGGTTGGTGCTTGACTACGAGGACGATGATGTCGGCGCCACTTTGGTCGACACCTTCCTGGCGTCGCTGGCCGACGGCGAGCTGGACGAGTGGGAGGAACTTTCGTATGCCCAGTGGGCGTGTTCGAGCCTGTCGCTTTATGAGGTGGAGAGGCTGGTATCCGACGACCGCATAGCGCTGCGGGATGTGCTGAGCGGGCGGTCGTATGATGTGATAGCGCCCGGCATTGGCGTCGGCATCCTGAGGTGGTCGGCGGTGGTGACACGGCTACTCGCCGTGGATGATGTTTACACCATCGGCGCCACCGCTCTGGAGATCCCCAGGCCTCTGTTGCGGTATGTGCTTCGAGTTGTGGGGCATGTTTACCGCAACCTGCGCGTGCAAGGTTATGAGGGCAGCTGGA
>CAYZHL010000167.1:3745-4160 GCA_964478095.1 uncultured Clostridia bacterium
CCTCAGCCTGCGCAGGCTGGCTCGGCTGATGCTTTCCGCCTGGAACTCCGACGGCGAACGCATACATGACGATGACGATGATACAGCGAGCCTCGGCGAGGCGGGTGCGCCCGCGGAGGGCACGAAGCGCGAGCTCGAGCAGCCCAGGCGCACTCTGTACCGTTCGTTTATCAAGGTCGAGGATGTCGGGCGGGCAACTCAGGCTGTACTCCGCATGCGCGGGGTGCGTAGCGCCGTTGACGGGTGGGAGTTCGCCTGGATCAGGCCCCAGCGGAGCCAGGACCAGGCGGGAGTAGCTCCATATGGCCCCGACGATGTAGCTCTCATACGGCTTGACGGCGACACCTTCACCGTGTACGCGGAAAGTCGCAGTACGCTGGGTGTGTGTGTGAGCCTGATACGCAAGGCGACGGCC
>CAYZHL010000167.1:4231-6215 GCA_964478095.1 uncultured Clostridia bacterium
GCTGGGCCGATACGCCGCTTCCGCTGCTACTAGGATCGAGCCCGCGCGACGCGGTCCAGTCGGGGCTGGGGCGGAGGCTTGTCGCGGAACTGCTCAAGGATGTGGACTACCACGAGAACTTGAAGCGCCGCGCAGGGGCGCCATGGGTCGATGTAGCGGACCTTTGGGGGCAGGTGACGTCCGAGGAAAGCGGGCAGAGCGAAGTCGCGTCCGCTAAGGCGCTGGGCCCCAAGGAATGGTCAGTCGCCAGCCTGCTTGATGAGATGATGCGGCGCGATGGATACACCGAGGACCAGATATTCGCGTCGGCCAAGATGTGGTGCGACTACGTGAACCGGGAGCGACCCAATGTGGTGCACGCGAGCACGTGGGCAGCCGCGGTGGAATACGCGTCCGCGGTGTCGCAGAATGAGCCGGTGACACAGGCCAGCGTGGCGCGGAAATACGAAGTGTCGGTGTCTACATTGTCGCAGAGGTACCGCCAGATAATGAAGAGCCTGGAGGGGTACGGCGGATAGGGCAGCAGAGGCGAACGGCCAAAGGCCCAGGAAGTCGCAGAAACGCAAGATTACCAAGAACAAAGGAACGCCCGGGGCTATCCCGGGCGTTCGTGCGCACTGTGCTTCTGAACTCTGGTTTTACTGGATGGGCTGTATCCTCATCTCGGTCGGGGCTACTACGGTGCCGCGCGCCTCGATGTACTCAGCCAGGATATCGCGGAGCATGGCGCCTGATGAGAACACCGGGTTGGACTCGGTGAACCATACGTAGCCGTCGCCGCCGGCCGCCATGAAGTCATTGGTGCCCAGTATGTACAGCTTGTCGGGCACGATGGGCTCGCCGGCCACAAGCACCTCGACTACTCGCGAGCCCGCAGGCTTGGCGGGGTCGAACTTGACGGTCATGCCGGCCACATGCGAGAACCCGCCGAGTTGCGCGGGATAGGCGGACAGGCCGTGCTCGAGGGCGGCGACGATCTTAGCGCCGGTGAGCTCAATGGCCGTCAGCGTGTTGTCGAAGGGCAACACGGTGTAGATGTCGCCCAAGGTGATGTCGCCCGCCTTGATGCTGGCGCGGATTCCGCCGCCGTTGGCGATGACCACGTCGGCGCCTGTGGCTTCCAGCATGGCGTCGGTGATCAGGTTGGCCAGGTTAGTGGTGCGGGTGCGCACGTTGGCGCGCTCGCCGTCCAGCGCCGCCTCGGTCCTGCCTACCTTGACGGCCATCTTCTCGGCCAGCGCGGCATTGTACTTGGCGAGCGTCGTTCCCACGGGGTGATCGGCGGCCGGCCCAGGCATGTCTGCCTTCATCTGGACGAGCCCGCCGTCGAACGAGACTACTTTGCCGCCGGCGACGACCAGGTTGAGTACGCCTGCGTTTTCGGCCCAGTCGCCGGTCTGCACTATGATGGCGCCTCCAACCACCTCGGGCTTTGCCAGAGTGGTGTGGGAGTGGCCGCCCACGATGACATCGATGCCGGGAACCTCCGCGGCTATGACCTTGTCGTCCTCATAGCCCAGGTGCGACAGACACACGATTATGTCGACTTGACCCTCAAGAACCTCCACCATTCTGGCCGCGACGACTCCGGGGCAAAGGAACTGCAGCCCCACTACGTCCTTGGGATGGGTAAGGATGGGCGTATCGGTGGGAGACAGGCCGAACACTCCGACCTTGACTCCGCCGACGTCGAAGATGTTGTAGTCGCCTATGAAGACGGTTCCGTCGTCGCGCACGACGTTCGCGGAGATGAACGGAAACTTGGCCGCTTTGGCAAGTGAGAGCAGCTGCTCCTGCCCGTAGTTGAACTCGTGGTTGCCCAGGGCCATGGCGTCGAAGCCCATGTGGTTCATGATCTCCACCATGGGTAGCCCGCCGAAGAGGTTGACGACGTTGGTGCCGTGGATCATGTCGCCTGCCGAGAGCAGCAGGATGTTGCTGTTCTCCTTGCGCAGCCCTTCCACGTACACTGCCACCTTGGCCA
>CAYZHL010000168.1:0-4958 GCA_964478095.1 uncultured Clostridia bacterium
ATATGTCCCGGGAAAACGTGGGCGTCTACGAGGGCCTGCTAGACGCGCTGCGCATGTTGTCCAATCCGAGGATACCCCCACCACGCGGATTAGGCCGATTTGTCCCGGGACTACACAATGGGCATAGATCCGCAGGGTGATGTCGGGGCTGCGGTGCCCCAGGCGCTCGGCTACATAATGTACGGGCACACCCGCCGCGAGCAGCGACAATGTATCGGGGCAGTCAGCAGCGTGCGGGCGCGCCTGCCCTTGGTGCGGCCGTAGATCGGCTCCGCGCCGGCGCGGTTGAGCGAGCGCTCCATCCTGACAGTATCGGCTTGCCAATCCACTTCCCGCCACTCCGGGCCGCACAATTCGCCTTTCCTCGCACCGATATCGAGGGCCAAGGTGTACAACGCCGCACCCTGGCGACCTTCCGCGCGGGCGGCCACTGGAAGCCTTAAGGCCTCCTCCCGGCCCCAGCAGTTGTGAAGTACGCTCTCCGGGGTGTCGTCGCGCGAGCTCCGAGGCTTGCCGGTCGCGCGTCTGGCGGGGTTGTCCTCAATGAGGCCCTTATTCACTGCCGCTACAAGAGCCCGGTTGGCTAGGATATGGTGGTTTCGCGGGCTCAACTCCGCGTGGATAGTTGCATGGGTACTGAAATACCTGTGCAGGTGGGTGGGGCTCAGAGACACGAGTGGGATATCGCCAAGCGAGGGGTCAAGTGCCTAGGGGCGCGGCGAGCAGGCCCGCGGAAGACAAACCACACGCACCCGTCAAGAAATCCACAAAACACCCCAAATCCTACCATATATGGATGGCGAGTCTACCTCACAGTGGACCGAAAGAAACGCCCGCTATCCCGCTGTATTCGGCGTGAAGCCTACCGATCTGACCTTTGCTGACACCATGGATTGGATGAAGTCCATCACGAGAGAACTCGATGGTCAACGTGGCGTGGATAGGCTAGTGCAGGTGAACTCCCCAGGGTTTGAGGCGCTGGTTTCGCTTTCCATACAGGAAAGGCTTCGCCGGCCTGCATACCGCGACTATCGAGATATGAATGTGACAGAACGGAACCATGCCACCGGTTAGCCTTCCGCGCTACATAAGCTTCACGCCGGCCCAATGGTTTACACGGTCTACGATGAAGAGTCGAATATGCCTGTTCGTCCTATCTTTGTGGATGTGTCCAGACCACTCGCCGCCATAGCCGGGAACCGCATCAAGTATACTCGGAACTGTAGCCGCAAGGGCCAATCATTCTTATGCGCTCCATACAGCGCTCTTGAGTCTGTAGGCGCCGTAGTGTGGTGCGCGGGCGCTGACGGGCAGCCCTCCCCGGGCGTCGTGCCGCTGCACTCAGAGGTGGCACCTATGTATGCTGTGCAGTAATGGCAAGGCCCGCTCCTGTGAGGGCGGGCCTGTGACACGACAGCACTAGTAATACTCATCATAGGGCTCATAGTCGATGCCCGGCTTTATTCTCGGCACGAACACGTAGTCGCCGTCACTGTAGCTCGATCCAACGAATATGTGCCCGACAGCCCGGTTTATGTCTCGTTCAACCCACCTGTGTAGCCTGTTCAGCCACTTATCAAATTCATCGAAGCCCTTGCTGTATTCCTCAGTTGCTGACACCCACTTCTCACCAACAGGAGTAATGACAGCCTTCGGGGATGTAAACCATACTTCGCCGTCCGTCTTGCGAATGAGAATAAAGCTGTATCGCGCTTCTCCGTTGGGACCATCATCGTCGTCTTTCTGAAACCTGACCACATATGGTGATTTTTCAGCACGCTCGACGCGCTCTTTTGGAGCACGTTCGAACTTCTTACGTTCCTTTTCGGCGAACTCGATCCTTTCGCGTTTCTGTCGCTCATGGACATATTTCGCGCAGCTCTCCGCCCCTTCGGCATATGTTCTAGCCTTACGGATTTCGTTCTCCACATGTCTCTCACGCTCTCTTCCCACAACGCTCTCTAGCACCGCTCGCCCTACTGCCTCGCGTTCGAGCCGCTCCTCTTCGGCGATATCTGCCTTGACATGTACGCTCGACCACACACCGCTCTTGAGGAGAGGGTAGACGCCGTTGCTGTAGCGTGAGCCGATGAATAAGGGTCCAACGACTTGTTGGATCTCATCTACAAGCCATCTGGGCTGCCCACCCATCCAACCGTCGAACTCGTCGAACCCGCAGCCGAACTTATCTGATGACACGAATCTACTGCCGCGCTTTATAACGGCTGCCTTTCGGGACACGAAGAGTACCTCACTGTCCTTTAGGATCACGAAACGATATCCTGACCGCTCTCGATGACCACTATTACAGTGGTTACCATCATTGTGGAACTCGACCCTGACCCCCGACAGAACCACCTCAACCGCCAAAGGCTTGCTCTCCATCGCACGTTCTAGCTCATCGCGTGTTATGCGCTTCCTCTCTTCAAGACTGACCTTTTCACGCTCATGCCGCTCCTCGAGATTTCTAAACGCTCGCGCAACATGCCACTGAATTGCGCGCTCGACGCGCTCCCTGCTATCGTGATCGAGTGCCTCGTGTGCTTCCTGTTCAGGGCGTTTCTTCTCAGCAGCCTTCTTGGCTTCAAGCCCGGCGTCAGACGAGGTAGACGGCGGAGGGTCGAATTCCTTCATCGGGGGCCCCTCCGGCGTCCGGCGGCTTGTCCCACTGTAGGTGTGGGACGTCGCGCAGCCACGATCCTCAAACCATCCATTTATGATCGGAGTCACAAGGTGGTACACAAGTAGGCCGGCGATTATCGCAAGTACTAGGGGCACCTAGAACACTCCCTTACCACGGCGATGGACGGTATGCCGATCATCTTCTGCATCACGCTTCCACTCTTTCGTCATGAAAGCTGACCACGAGGTTGACCGCGTCAGTAACGGTCTATCCGAGCTTCATCCTTGCACCGCTTTCGCATGTCACATCTATCCATGTACATTCCTCAACTCTTCTGATTATTTCCTTCACAAGGAAGTAAGGCCGAGTGGCTGCAAGGATCCCGTGGGACGAGATATCCCGCGCTTATATACAAGGCATTGTTGTGGATGGACAACGGGTGTACCCAACTCAGAGAGACATCGCCAGCAGGTATCGAGTGTATCAGACTGCCATAGCCCGCAAGGCAAGAGCTGACTCATGGTCGACTCAACATTAGGTTTTGCGAGCAAGGTGACCGTCATTGGCGACGGCTCAGCGGAGCGATTTGCTGCAGCGCTTGATCGTATTGCCGCCCGCCTCGCGCAAAAAGGCCCTGATCTGCCTCAGCGATAAGCAGACCGCCCTTGAGAACGAAATCATCGGCATGCTTTGGCTCTGCGAGACGGCATGGCAGTCCTTCTTGGATGTATCTGAGAAGGATCGCCTGAACGGAACGTTTCTCCGTTCGTGCCAAGCCCCTAAGGCGCGACCTTACTGACGCTGCAATGTTCCGCGGCGGTCTCTTCATGCCATGCCCTCCAGGTAAAGCCTCATTAGCTCTCCCACTCGGCACTGCTCGGCATATCGCACTAGTCTATCCATGGAGGCCTCTGGCAAACGGAGGTAGTACTTCAGTGTTTCAAGGCATATGCCAGCACCGACCTGATCTCGGAATCTGAGGCAATCACAAAGGGTCTTCTCCTTGTCGTACATCCTGATCTCTGCATCTTGAGCCGGGACTACAGTGACACCCATCTGATGATGTCGCTGTGAGAGATAGTGTAGCTGGATTGGCGGCGCTTCCGGAAGTACCGCTTTGCATTTGTGCTCTACGGCAACCCGAATCTTCGGGGGGCTAAATGTGGTGCACCGGTAATAGGCAAGGGCCGAGGCGAGGAAAACCACGCCCTTTGGCACTGCTATGCAGACTTGGGCCTGTGACGAATGTCGGCCAAACGGAGGAGTATACGCCGATTTGTTTCGCTAGGGCGTCCGGAGGAATCCTGTCCTTTCGCAGCAAATATAACCGGATATCTGGCTAACAGGAAGGGTGGGAAGTAGAATGAAAAGGCCTGATCGTGCACTGCTGCTTGTTGCCCTGGTATCCATTTCGGTTCTGCTGTTCGGACTGGCCTCAGCCGCGCCGGCACCCAAGATCGTCATTTCGCACAGGGCAGCCTCCGGATATCTGCCGGAGCATACCCTGCCCGCGGTCGCTATGGCATACGCCTTTGGCGCCGACTACATCGAGCAGGACGTCGCGCTGACCAAGGACGGGGTCCTCATGGTGATCCACGATATCTACCTCGATGCGACCACCAACGTCAAGCAGGTATTCCCCGATAGGAAGCGCGCCGACGGCAGGTTCTACGTATGCGATTTCACACTTGCCGAGATCAAGTCTCTGAGGGTCGGCGAGCGTGTGAACCCGGCAACCGGGGCGCCGGCGTTTGCCGGAAGATTCCCTATGGGAGCGTCCAAGTTCGAGATGCCGACGTTTGCTGAGGAGATCGAGATGATCCAGGGGCTCAACAAGAGCACAGGGCGGAACATTGGCATTTATCCCGAAGTCAAGGGCTCCGCGTTCCACCATAGGGAAGGCTTCGATATCGAGAGGATTTTCCTCGATGTGCTGGCCAAGTACGGCTACACGTCTCCGGGCTCCAAGATCTTCGTCCAGTCCTTCGAGCCGGACTGCCTGAAGCGCCTACGCGAACTAGGCTGCACGCTGCCTCTCGTCCAGCTTCTGCCGGCCACGGCGGGTTACGAGGCGCCGGCTCCGCTCTCCACTCCCGCAGCGCTGCTCACCCCAGCTGGGCTAGACTACATAGCTTCGTATGCCGACGGGATTGGGCCCTCCACCACGCTAATAGAGACCTCAAAAGGCGTGCCGGTTGAGGGCTACGCGCTGGTCCGTGGAGCGCATGAGCGAGGACTAGTCGTCCACCCATATACATTCCGAAGAGACTCAATGCCGACGGTATACAGCAGCTTTGAAGAGATGTTGCGTCATTTCTACTTCGACATCGGTGTA
>CAYZHL010000168.1:5078-6210 GCA_964478095.1 uncultured Clostridia bacterium
GGGGGCAGGCTGGGGACGGCGTCAGGTTGCCGCCGGGCGCCGCTCGGCGTCCGGGCACCCCGATGCAAGGTAGATCTGCCGCTGTAGCCATAGATCAGATTCAGGTAGGCAGATAGGTTGCCTGTGCCAAATACCAATCGGATGTCAGCGAAGGGGGCGGGTTGATCCCGCCCCTGTCTTCTGCGCACCGCCGACAACACCCTGACAGTCCTTTCGAGTGATGTCGACCGGCAGCCCGACTACGTGGCTCTCAAGCGATCATCTGCCGACTCCCCGGGCCCAGGCTAAGCTGTGTTGGGCCTCACGGATAGTCCGTTGAGGATAGTCCTACGGCTTGAGCGTGAGGTTCCATTGATCGCCGTAGGCCGCCCTTCGGACGCTCTCTGGACCGCGGGCTCAGGAGGACATTGCCGTATTCTCACGAAGCATCTGGCATAGATCGCCCAGCTGGAGTTCACGTAGAGGAGGTGGTCTCGGTGCGTATAGTGAAGCTGTCAAAAGACGTGTTCGGGTTCGATACCGTTGAAGGGTGCATTGCGTATTTTGAGCATGTTCTGCCGTGGGGGAAATACCGATTCCGGGTGGCAGGCGAGGGAAGCCATATCTCAGCTGACAGCCTTGCAGACGGCGAGATACTGGTGTTCTCGTACGTTGGGACTATAGTGGCTGCGGCAAGAGCTCAGGAAATTGAGACGGAGAACGGCAGGGTCACGATCATACGCCTCAGGGAGGATACGCTTCGTGTATTCAGCAAGCGGATTACACTCAAGGACCTCGAGAACACTCTCAAGGGCAGTGGTTATTCCAAGGTCATTCACGGTTCGCAAGGATGGAATATCATTGACGGAAGGTACGAGGAGATAGCCATCAGGTTCTTGATAGACAAGGAATGGGAAGACTTCATCCATGGACTATGTTGACCGTGACACCAAGCGTATCACAGATCAAGAAGGCGAACCGCGAGACGGAGTCACGCTCAGGTCGAGTCCAGCGGCAGGCGAAATCATCAAGCAACCCGTGGAGCAGACCGTCATCACAGAATGATACCCTCGGGTTCAGAGGAAGTCGCCGGATGGCCCTGGACGCAGCTTGCGAACACGTATCGGCTGACGGGAGCGTAGCCAAGTACAGG
>CAYZHL010000169.1:0-6186 GCA_964478095.1 uncultured Clostridia bacterium
CCTGGCGATCTCTACCCGCTTTCCCAATTGCCATTGCCCACGATACATACACGCACCCGCCTGTCCCATCGCGCGGCCTGTCCCATCCCGCGGCTTGCCTCGCCCAGAGAGCCGCCGAAGTTGATCCGGTGCCTCGACTCAAGAGCGTCGCTCGAGGCGGTGAGTGGCAGACACCGGGCACGCGTGCGTAGCAGTCGCCAGAGCTCGTCGGCGCCCAGCGGCCTCGCTCAGCAGTCGCTCGGATGCGGCGCATGTGCCCGAAAAGCCGGGGTGCGTGAGGTGTTCATTCCCGCATTGCCTGCCTGTGCATATGGTGAACCTACAGTGATCAACCGTGCCCAAGTAGGCACGGTTGACCAGAACTGCATCGCTAGCACATCCTTTGAGAAGCTACTACCACCCAAATCTCGGCAGAAATGCGGCAAGCACGATTATCGCAAGCAGGATCAGAAGCATACCCCATGACCCGAACCCGAAAAACGGGAAGCATCCCGGATCGGGATTCGCCTTGACGATATCGCCGACGGTCATATGCGTGTCCTCCTCTAGCCTTGGATTTACCACGGGAACCAGAACACTGCGATGACGATGATACCCAGGAGGATCAAAGCCAGGTTCCAGGCGAAAAAGCCCCTGAAGCCCGGTACAAACTGGGCGCTATCCACTGCGATCGCTCCTCCCATGCGAGTTTTCCGACCACGGGCCCCGCCCGCAGGTTGATATATAGTATGAAGGGCGTGCCTTAAGTGACGCAAATGGCGCAAGACAGGGACATAGGCACACGAGCGACTGAGCTCGGTGCGGAGTGCGCTCCGGAGACGACATGCTATCCGCCTACGCCGAAGCTTCGCTGCGCCGTGCCAGCAGGTATCAGTTGCACTTCTGGTGCAGGTGAGGCATAATGTTTATAAAGAATAGGTCTATTGGGCAACTGTTCAAACGGCGGTGGAGAACATGAAGTTGAACCGGGATGTCCCGATTCCTCTTTACCAGCAGATCTACGACATCTGGAAACGGAAGATCGAAACCGGCGAGCTGAAGCCGGCCGACAGGATCCCAACCGACCGCGAGCTATGCGATCTATATGGAGTGAGCCAGATGACTGTGCGTCAGGCCATCCAGATGCTTGTGAACGAAGGCTTGCTGGTCAGACGACCTCGCACAGGGACTCACGTGGCTCAGCGCAAGTTCAGCCAGCAGCTGATACAGCTCACGAGCTTCTCCGAAGACATGAAATCCCGTGGGCTACGCCCCGGCGGACGCCTCATAAGGGCAGTCGAGGAGCCGGCTGATGCTGTCGCCGCTGATAAGCTCAGGATAGACCCGGGTGAGCGAGTAGTCCGAATTGAGCGGCTGAGAACAGCCGAAGACGAGCCTATCGCCATTGAGGTGTTCAGGATGCCTTCATCGCTGTGCCCGGGGTTGGTCCGGGAGGATCTTCAAGGCAAATCGCTGTACGATGTGCTCACCCGCTCCTATGGTGTCGATCTTGCATGGGCCGAACAGTGCTTCGAATCCACCCTTGCGTCATCAGCACAGGCGTCGTTACTGGGCATCAGGCGCGGGGCGCCGGTTCTCGGCGTGGAACGCCTTACTTTCAACTCGTCACATCAGCCCGTAGAATACACGATCTCTGTGTACAGAGGCGACCGATACAAGCTCTACGTGTCGATGAAGCGTTAGGAGGACTACATGTGCCAACCCTCAGGAATGCACGGATCAGCATCTCAATCGACGAGTCCACTGGCGCCCTGACGAGCCTCAGGGATCTCAAGTTTGGCGACGAGCTGCTTCAGCACGCGGGCGCCGTCGATGGCCGCGCGCCTGTCCGCATTGTGTGCCTTGATAGCACAGGAAACAGAGTCGAGTTCGCCCCCGCGTCTGTTACATCCGTCTCATCAACTGATACGCGCCTTCAGGTTGAACATGGAACGTGCCGAGCGACCTCAGGCGGAAACCATGAGGTTAGCATAGCGTGTACCTGGAGCATAGAGGCTGCCCCTCCGGCTACGTCCGAGAGCGTGTGGCGAGTGCGTCTGGAGAACCGCACCGATGATCTTAACGTCATAGAAGTCATGTTCCCTGTGCTTCGCGGAATCGCTATAGGCGGCAGATGCGAAAACAGCGTCCTCGTGTTTCCGCATCACGCAGGCGAACGCATAAAAGACCCGGTCCGCGCGATGACAAGCAAGCGTTACATGGAGTTCTGGCGCGGAGCGACCGTGCGCGAAGCCAACGGCGTGTATGCCCGCGAGATGAACTACTGCGGCCTTGCATCCATGATGTGGATGGATCTGTACACCGAAGACGAAGGAACGGCCCGCGGCATCTACACTGGCTCGCACGACCCCACCTTCGTGCTGACAGGCATCAGAAGCGAAACCGGAGGGCCCGAGTCGCCGTGGATGGGCCTGGCATTCCGTAAGCATGTGCCTGTTCGTCCAGGATGCGCATGGGAATCGTCTCCCTACTCCGTCGCCCTCCATGACGGAGACTGGCGCTGGGGCGCCCTCCACTATCGTTCATGGATACTCCATCACATCGAGATGCCAGTCACACCCGAGCACCTTGCGTACGATTCTGCGCTCTGCCCGAGGTATGACCTTAAGAACGGCGGTGTTGTTCTGCACAAGTACAGTGAGATCCCCGAGATGTTCGACCAGGCATTGCAGGAGGGGATTGATCATCTGTTTATCTCTGCATGGAACAGGTCCGGATTCGATACCGATTACCCCGAATACGTTCCCGATATGGAACTGGGAAGCTCGTGGGAACTAGCCGAGGGTTGCAGGAGCATCAGGCAGCGCAACGGCAAGTGCAGCTTCTACATTAATGTGCGTCTGTTCGATCTGGAGTCGGACTACTACGAGCGTTTGGGCAAGCACTGGGCTTTGAAGGACTATCGCGGCGATATCTACAGAGAGTCATACGGCCCCCGCAGCTTTGCTGTGCTGTGCCCGGGCAGCAGCCAGTGGCGCAAATGGGCCGTTGACACCGCAAGCTGGATGTCGAAGGCCTTCGGCGCGCAGGGCATTTACCTCGACCAGCTTGGTTCGGCTGATCCATTCCCGTGCTACGATGAGTCTCATAGCCACACGGTCGGCGGCGGCCACCACCATGGTTACCTGAAGATGATCCGCGAAGTGCGCGATAGAATCAGCGAGATCGACCCACATTCCTTCATGATGATCGAGAACTGCGGCGACATCTACAGCCAGTATCTCTACGCGAATCTCACGTGGAACGGCGCAGCGTACGACGAGTTCTTCGACATGTACAAGTACACCTTCCCGGAGTTCATCCAGATCAACATGGTCAATCCCAGGCGCGTGGATGATCCGGACGAGCGTGGTGCATGGTTCTATCGCGACATGTCCCGGGCATTTGTCCTAGGTTCGGTGTTCTGGTCAGAGCTGGGCGATAGGTTCAAAAAAGGCGACGAGCGCCTGCTCGATTACTTCCGGACCGCCCTACGCCTTAGGCGACAGGCTGCGCCCTTCATCGCCCGTGGCGTGTATCGCTACACTGATGGCATGGATTTCATCGACGACAACAGCTCAGAGCGCTCGCCTGAACCATTCTGGCGTGACGGGGCAAAACCGGCAACCTCAGAAGTAGACTGGGCTGCATTGCCCTTCAGTGAGGTTACTCAGATCACCGCAAGCCGTTGGGAGCTACCACGCGACGGCGCCCTGATACTGATGTCCAACCCACAGCAGGTTGAGGGCAAGCATATCCGCGTCCGCGCGCTCGGATCTGAGCAATGGCGCATGGAATCAGAGATGCTTCTTCTCCAGCGCGAACTGGGCGGCGCTGGGCGCGACCGCGACATTACTGTTGATGGCGACTATGGCGCCGTGCTGAAAATCCCCAAGGCTAGGCTATCTTTCGCGGCGCTTCTGCCCAAGGTGGAACGATAGTCATGATGGATCTGCACACTCATACTGTGGCGTCTGACGGTGAGGCTACTTTCGAGGAGGCCGTCTCGCTTGCGGCGGCAGCCGGCATGAGTGCCATTGCCATAACGGACCACATGGACTCGCACCAGGCCGCGTATACGGAGTCGTCCGGTCACATGATGCAAGAAGAAGATCTGGCGAAGGTCATTCAGGCCCGCAATGAGCGTGAATGGCCCATCCAGGTGTTTGTTGGTCTTGAGCGTGGCCCGCTCCCCGTCGAGCTTAAGCAAGCGCGCCCTGATCTGGTGATCGCAAGTGCACATTACATCACCACGCGTGTAAAAACCCAGATGGGCCAAGTGTTTCATGAGCCGTATTGGCTAGCGTATATGGAAGAGGTGCTTCAGACCATATCGAGGCCGCAAGTCAGCATCCTGGGGCACATGGCGGGTTACCTGCCCATGAAGCACATGCTGACCCCAGGATCCACGTTTGAAGAGCGGCGGGAGATCGAACGAAAGATCGCTCAGCGCTTCTTCACGCGCGAGTGGTACGCGAAGGTGTTTCGCGTTGCCTGCGAGCGAGGCGCGGCTGTGGAGATTCACTGTCCATCCCGCAGCCCTTCGCCTGACATGGTGAGGATGGGATTGGCCATGGGCGTTCGGTTCAGCGTAGGAAGCGATGGCCACGCCAAGAGTTGGATTGGCAACGTGAGTTGGGGGTACGACCTGCTCAACTCCCTAGGCGCAGGCCCAGATTCAGTGTGGAGCCCAGGCCTGCATGGGCAGGCACGGTGGAGGGGTTTGTAATGCTCAGGTATTTCAAAGTGATCCACGATCTTCTCGACGCCATTGAAGCATCCGAAGGCGCAAACATGGAGCAGGCATCGGAGTTCATCGCTCAATCGATTGCCGATGGGAGGGTGCTGCACTACTTTGGAGCCGGGCATTCACACGTCCTTGGAGACGAGCTGTTCTACCGGGCGGGCGGACTCGTTCCGGTCAACGCCATCCTTGAGCCGGCGCTTATGGTCAGCAACGGTGCGTCCAAGAGCTCGCAGATGGAGCAACTGCCCGGCCTGGCCAGCATCATCTTGCGCGAGTCGCAGGTAGAAGCGGGTGATGTCATGATCATTGCATCCAATTCAGGCATCAACCAGGTCCCCGTGGAAATGGCAGCGGAAGCGCGGAAGATGGGCGTTACGGTAATAGCCCTCACATCTGTCAGCAGTTCGCTTCAGATTCCTACACGCAACACCCTCAACAAGCGCCTTCTTGACTGCGCCGATGTGGTTATCGACACACACGTGCCGTATGGCGACGCTGCCGTTACCGTACACGGGATCGACCAGCAGATAGGCCCCGTGTCGACCGCCGTTGGAGTGCCGATCGTCAACTCCATGGTAGTGAGGGTCGTGGAGAAGCTTGCCGAGCGCGGCATCGATCCACCTGTCTTCGAGAGCGCGAACATCCCTGGCGGGGCCGAACACAACACTGCACACCTTGAGCGCTACAGACCCTTGATCAAGTCACTGTAGGAGGCAACGTCATGGCGACACTCAACGCTCTGTTCGTCTCCGAGCAGGAGGCAGTTGCATCGGTCGGCTAGGCAGGCAGCCACCGCTGCGCTTGCGCGAACGGGATTGACCCAATCCGCGGTCGGCGGCGGCGAGCTGCCGGCGGCAGCCCTTTATGCCAGCGCTCCCGGCGCGTCGCCCGAGATTATCTCATCCGGTCTTTCCGGGCTACTGAACCCAGACGCAATGCTCGTTGAAGGAGACGAGTTCGCTACTCATGCCGGTGCCTTCGGAGGCGGCTACGGCGTCGTAGTGCTTGCAGGCACCGGTTCCTTCGCCTTCGGCCGGGCGAGCGACGGTTCGACCGCGTCGGCGCATTGATACGTGCACTGGGCATGGTCGGCGTAATGATGAGCGATGAAGTCATGCGAAACATGGAACAGGGCATTATCGACAACCCCGAATTGGGCCAATACAGCATCTTAGCGGTGCATCTGATGGACACAGGGCACATGCTCATGAATGAGATGTTCGGACGTGTCGGCGGACTGATGATGCTCCGCCCGGTGACCATCAGCATGGCCGTGGAGAACCCTGGCCCAAAGCGCGAGGGGAAGAACAAGTCCACCGTCTACCTTGACGAAATCCCCGGCCTGCCCGAGTTCGTCCTCGAGCGCAGCGATATCTACCCAGGCGATGTGCTGATCATCGGATCGGTTTCGGGCAAGCGCGCACAGGACGTAGCGAATGAGGTATTCCCGGGGCTGGGAT
>CAYZHL010000170.1:0-3634 GCA_964478095.1 uncultured Clostridia bacterium
GGGCCTGCGCGAAACTGGCCTGGGTTCCGGCGACCGTCTGGCTTATCAAGCTCTGCTCGGCCGCGGCGATCATCTGCTTGACCATCTGGCCGCCGATTCTGCCCGCCTCGCGCGCGGGGATGTCGCCAAGGTATCCGCCATAGGTGTTGTAGTCCACGCCCACCTGGCTCGCAATCTCATACTTCATCTGATTCAGCGCCTGACGCGCCTGAGGGTTCAGGATCCTGTTGCTCCTTCTCGGCATTCGATGCCTCCTCCTTTCTTGCAGGTGTCGCGGTTGCATTGGTAGTCTGACCGCTGCATGTGGGCGTATACTAGAACTTTGAGACACCCAAGGAATCACAGTATATCACGAAGGAAAACTGGACCGGGCGGAGAAAAGACAGGTGACGCTGCATGCCGTCGAAGAACCGCAGGCACGCTCAGCCGAAGGAAGGCCAGTCGCTCCAGCAATGCCATATTATGCCGCAATGCAATCAAAGAGGAGTTAAGACCGCCCGGCATGGTGCTCCGTCAACCCCCATGAGGCGCAATGGCAGCGCGATCAGACGGTACTCGCCTGGCGGAACATGGCTCAGATCTATGCCTTCCAGTATGACGATGCTTGCCGCCAGAAGGCATGTATGCACGCTGCCGTTTCCAGTGGGGCTTTCGATGGACATGTCCTCGGTTCCTACCAGTAATATGCCCTGCTCAACGAGGTAAGCGGCGCCGCCCTCATCCAGATACGCGCCCTGGCCGTTTTTCATCAGAACTCGAGGTGGGTGAGGCGTCTTGATCGATTCCGCCAGGCGGCTACGTCCGATAGCGCTTCCGGCAGCGAACTCGATGACGAGGCAGGGGCCGACCAGAGATTGCAGTGGCGCCTGGTCCACCGTTGGGGCGCCTGCGAGATAATGCGAAGGAGCATCGATATGTGTGCCGGAATGCGTGCCCATGCGCAGCGACGTGACGTTTGCTCCACCGTCTGGAATCGCGAGCGCCGGCTCGAATCGTACGTCCGGATCTCCCGGCCACACCGGCATTGCGTGGTACAGCGGGCGAGTTATGTCTATGAGTGGGCTGATCAACTCAATCACCGTCCCAAGCCAGTACTTTCATCGGGCGTCTCCACTTATCCTGCCTCGGATTCTCGTTGCGTCGGCGCGCGATAGCGTCTTGCAGTGAACCAGCCGGTTGGGTATAGTAGTAACTAGTAACAACGCAACACTTGCCTCTTTTGGAGGGAATTCGTGTGCAAGTTCTGTTTGTGGTGCTGAACGATACGGCGCTCCTCGATGACCTGTTCTCGTCTTTTCTTCGGGCAGGGATAACCGGGGCGACCTGCATAGAGAGTATGGGGATGGGGCGGGCCCTTTCCGAGATCGACAGTTCATCCATTCCGATCTTCGCGGCTTTGCGACATCATCTGAACGAAAGCAGGCCTTTCAACAGAACGGTGTTCGCACTGCTGCCGGATGAGAAGGTTGACGAGGCCATAGCGGCTGTGGAGAGCGTCGTTGGCGACCTCAGCCTTCCGGGCTCGGGGTTGCTCTTTACGGTTCCGGTAGGCAAAATCGCGGGGTTCCCCAAACGCCACTCCAACCTGGACGACCTCGGTCAGTAACCTCGCGTGTTGGCGGAGAGGTTTTGAATGAGCAGCAGTCTTGCGGTGGGTCTTGTCATGTTGAGCGGTGTCGCTCTTGGGCATGTAGCGGCAGCCTTGGGCGTCTCGTCCGTAGTGGGATACCTCCTCGCAGGGATCACGCTGGGGCATGCCTGGCCCGGCATTGGAGGCGCCATCACCCCGGCGGGCACGGCGTTCGCTGCCGAGATGGGTCTTTCGCTGATAGCCTTCGTTGTCGGAGGCGAGCTCGAGGCGCGGAGGATCCGTTCATTGCCCAGAGGCGCCGTCAGCATTGCATTTGCGCAGGCGAGTCTGTGTATGGCGGCGGTCCTGGCCGCGGCAGCTACGGCCGGCCAACCTCCTGCCCTAGGCCTTGTATTGGGGGCGATTGCCGCGGCCACGGCGCCGTCCACCACGATCATGATAATCAGAAGGCAGAAGGCCGACGGGCCGCTTACCCGGATGCTCTTGTCTGTGGTAGCTGTGGACGACGCCGTATGCATCATGCTCTACGCCGTTGCTGTGTCCGTGGCGCGCGCCCTGCCTGTGGCCGGCGCGTCGCAGTCGGTCACGGGTGTAGCGGGAGTGTTTTTGTGGGAACTAGTAGGCTCTGTGATGGTGGGCGTAGTGGTCGGCATTGCGCTAGGGTATTTCGTCAAGTATGCAAGGGGAGGCGACGAGCTGGTAGTGATAGTGGTCGGCGCGGTCCTGCTCGCTTCCGGGCTGGGGTCCAGGATGCATGTTTCGCCGATCATAAGCTGCTTGGTTCTGGGCGCGACGCTCACCAACCTGGTGACGGGCAGCAGAAAGCTATTCGCGACCATAGACCGTTTTTCGCCTCCGGTGTATGTGCTTCTGTTTGCTCTTGCAGGAGTAGGGTGCAACTTCAGGTCGCTCGCTGACTCGTCCATGTTCTTCGGTCTGTACCTTTTGGCGAGAGTAGGCGGCAAGGCTATTGGGTCGTTCCTGGCAGCTCTGGCAGCTCAAACCGGCGCGGCGGTGCGGCTCCGCATCGGCCTGTCGCTCTTGCCGCAGGCGGGCCTGGCTGCAGGCCTCACAGTGGCGGCGGGAGTCGCCTTGCCGGATCATCGCTCTATGCTCGCATCAATTGTGGTGCCTGGGATTTTGTTGTTTGAGGCAGTAGGACCGTCTCTGCTCGCCACGTGTCTGAAGAAGGCCGGCGAGGCGCGCGATGGCGACCCAACGCCGGCTGAGGCGTGAAACCGGCAAGAACGTAATGGTTGGTGGTACGAATGTCAGCACTGGTAAACGGCAGGAGGGCCTCGTCTCCTCTGCCCGGGCTGCAGTCTTCGAGCGCGGACGACAAGCATGCGCGTCTGGCCGGCACTGCCATCATCCTGCTTCGCTCAGTGATCGTGGCTGCATGCATCATGTTTGTCCTTCACAAGCTGGCAATACGTCCGGGACTGATCACTACGATCATGCCTGGGGCGGCGTTCCGGTTGCCGTGTGGATGGTGGGCAGCAGGTTTGACTCGCGCATGGTCAATACTGTGGCGTCGGCCTTCGACATGGGGCTCATATCCATCTGCGTGTATTTCAGCGGAGGCCTGACGAGCGAAGCGTACGCGCTCTACTTCGTGGCGCTCTGCATCATCGCCTTACAGGACAGCGCGATATCCAGCTCTGTCGGCAGTATCCTGTGTGCTCTGCTCTACGCCGGAGCTGCTTTTCCCCGGTCGGGCCAGCTAACAGTGCCCGGATGGGTACTTCCGTACAGGTGCGGCGTTATTCTGTTCGCCGGGGGCGGAATGGGCCTTGCATCGCAGATACTGAAGGACTGTGCCGCGCGGCTGGCCTCCGCCCGCGAAAGACTCGGCAGGCGGGCCCACTGGGACCAGGTGTTGGCGCGAATCACCCGCAAGATCAACTCCGGGATCGGGCTGAGGGCGACCTTGGAGCTGATTCTCGACGGCGGCCTGGAGGTGCTTGGCGGCGATTTCGGCATGGTCGCCCTCAAGGACCGGCGCGGAAGATTGGTAGCGTCTGCCTGCAGGAACTCGCCCCC
>CAYZHL010000170.1:3644-4032 GCA_964478095.1 uncultured Clostridia bacterium
CGGGTCTTCAGGCGAGACGAGGGGCTGGCTAACGTGGCTGTTACGCACCGACAGACGGTCAGAGTATCCGACTACGAGTCGTTCGCGGGGGCCGTTCCGGAGCTGGCTCAAGAGGGGCTGCGAGCGGTTGCTGCCACTCCTCTGATGTCAGGTCCCGACTGCATTGGCGCGCTTACCTTCGGCAACAAGCGATTGGGCATGGCATATACGTCAGAGGATTGCGAGTTCCTCGAGATGCTGGGCAAGCAGCTGAGCGTGGTTGTGGGGAACGCCCACCTGCTGGACGAGGTTCAGCGAAGGGCGGACTACCTTTCTACGCTCAATGAGATATCTATGAGCCTTACGTCGGTTCTTGAGCGAGACGCGCTTTTCGAGAAGATATACCGAG
>CAYZHL010000170.1:4042-6156 GCA_964478095.1 uncultured Clostridia bacterium
TTGTGGCCATATACCATGCGGCAGGCCGCGAGATCGAAATGGCGTTCCTCATGGACCAGGGGGTTCGTTCTCCTTCGGTGCGGTTTGCCATGGGATCGGGCCCCACGGCAAAGGTGATCTCCAGCGGCCAGCCGATTCTGTTCAACCGCCAGGAAGACGAGATGATGGACGGAGAGCGCAGATATGGGCACAACGTTGATGAGGCTACAAGCTCAGTGATAATCGTGCCCATGCGCGTGGGCGCCCACGTAGTGGGCGCGATTTCGGCGCAGAGCTACACGATGAACGCGTACGGCGAGGAGGAGAGAGATCTCCTGATGACTATCGCGTCCAGCGCTGCCATAGCCCTGGAGAACGCGCGGCTGTACCAATCGGCCAGAGAGCTTTCGCTCACCGACGACCTCACCGGTCTGGGTAACTACAGGTACTTCTGCGATCTTCTCGACAAGGAGATCGAGAGGGCCACCCGGCATGGTACCCCTCTCACGCTCGTGATGCTCGATTCTGATTGCCTGAAGCACATCAACGACAAGTATGGGCACACCATGGGCGACATGCACCTGATTCACCTGGCTGATACTATGCGAACAGTGGCCCGCAAGTCCGACATACTTGCGAGGTACGCTGGAGACGAATTCATGATAATACTGCCCAATACCACACGAACTGACGGACTGGTGCTGGCGGAGCGGCTCCGGGCCGAGATGGAGAGGTCGCCGCTGATAGTGGACGGCATGCCGGTGACGGCCACCATAAGCCTGGGCGTGGCTTCCATGCCTGAGTCCGGTCGATCCGTCGATGCCCTTGTGAGAGCTGTGGACGCGGCCATGTACGAAGCCAAACGTCAGGGCAAGAACAAGGTCGTGGAATCATACGGTCCCGCTCAGGCATGAAGTAGTTCAGACGATCCTCTTCAGCAAGTCCTCTAGAGTCTGTGGCAGCATGTCAGCCACTGCCAACTCGATCATGGTGTATGCGCCAGGTGTCTTCTTGAGGCCTGCTCTGAGCGCCCCAACCATGATCTGCCCGGTTACGGCCGGGTTGGTTATCCTCATTTCCCACTTGAGCAGCTGATTGCCGGTACGGCCGGAAGAGCCCTTTCTGTCGATTACGACGCCGTGCCCAGGATCGGCCATCCGGCTCACGCAGTCCACTTCGAACACATCGGTCTCATCATGGACGAAGTAAGGGTCGCGCCGGATGTCGGACGCGATATCGATGAAGGGCCGCGATCCATCGAGCTCGACATAGACGGCCCGCCTGTGCCTGCCGTAGCCCGCGGGAATAGTGATGGACACAGCGTCCGCCACTCCCGGCATGGCCCGAACGGCCACAGAATGGCCCATGCTCGTGCCTGGCCCGAAATTGGTGTAGGTGATTCCAGTGGGGGCAATGATCTCCAGCAGCGCTCTGATCACGGAATCGGCGCCCGGATCCCAGCCGGCAGCTATGACCGCAGTGGACTTGCCCGTGACGGCTGAAGCGGCCAGCGACTGCTTGTGGTTCCACAGCGGGTCGCCGTGTATGTCGAACGTATCCACGACGCTTATCCCCGACCGCAAGAGAGCGTGCTCCGCAGATTCCAGTTCTCGCGTCGGCCCGCACATCAGGGCGGCATGAACCTCTCCCAGCTCGTCTATTCGCGTCACTGCAGGCGCGTCCCAGTTCGGCCCCGTGGCGCGGGCGCCGGGCTCTGCCCGCCTCCTGACAACCCCTGCAAGCTCAAAATCTGGCGATGCCGCCAAGGCCTCGGCAGCTCCCCGCCCGACATTGCCCAATCCAACTACCGCCACGCGGGTTCTTTGCATCTGCATGCGCCTCCCCTATAACCTGCTAGCGACTATCTGGATTATACTACACCCGATGGATACGCAGCGGGAAAATGACATCCTCCCCGATCATTACGGTGGGTTGTTGGCTGAGGGGGTCATGCTCGCCTCGCCGGAATGGCTGTTTAGCTGGTGTTGGCATCATGGCCGTCGGCCAAAACGGCTGGAGCTGGCATGTTCTCAGTTTCTATCACTATGGCCAATCAGGCCGGTACTGAGACTATGCTGCCTTGAGGTATGGCCCAACGTCTACTCTCCTGTTGCCGCGGCTCAGTACCTCAGCGG
>CAYZHL010000171.1:0-5631 GCA_964478095.1 uncultured Clostridia bacterium
TCTCATGCGTCGAACGCAGTGGCTGACCCACTCACTACTGCATACATCACCCTGGCCGCATCTCGCGTGGGTCAGAACAGCATGGCGGCTGCCGGGGCGCAGCTGCTGAGCGCCAGAGCCACGCGCCATTCGGGCCAGGCCTACTGGCAGACTCAAGATACCGCTCACTGGTGGCGGAATGAGACTGCGGAAAGCACGGCATGGGCGATGATGGCGCTGCTCAGGGTGGATCCTACGAGCCCGCTAGTGGCTGAAGCCGCCCGCCATCTGGCCTCCGCGCGAACCGGATCGCAATGGCGTTCTACCCGCGAATCCGCTGCGGCTGTGCTTGCCCTGGTTGAGTACATGATCCAGGCAGGCGATGACGTTTCCGCAGAGCGTAAGGTCGTGGTCAGCGTGAACGGCAAGGAGACGGCCAGCCTGACGCTGGGCGGCGCCGCAGGCAGCTCAGCATCGGAGGCGGCGTCGACGTCGACTTCGATTGCGATCGATCCAAACCTCATTGCGCCGGGTCGTAACCAGATCTCGCTGAGAGCCGAGGGTGGTGCGCTTCTCTACTCAGCGAAGGCCGATTGGTACGTTCCGCGGGACCACATAGAAGCAGGCGGAGACTGCGCCGTGATAGCGCGTGAGTACTTCCGGATCGACAGGAACTCTCCGGCCCCCAAGGGGCAGAAATACTCCGTGACCCCCATCGACGGCGAGGTTGGCGTGCGCGAGGAAGTGCTCGTGCGTGTGAGCGTGCAGGCCCTGACCGGTCTGGAGTATATGGCCTTTGAAGACCCGATTCCGTCGGGGTTTGAGATATCCGAGGAACCCGTGGATGCCTACTCTTGGTACTACTGGTACGACCGGAGCGAGGCGCGCGACAGCAAGATGGTAGTATTCGCCACTCGCATTCCGGCAGGAAAGACCCAGACGTTTGAGTATGTTCTGGTTCCGGAAAGGCCTGGCTCGTACAGGGTCATGCCCACGCAGGCATGGTCCATGTACTACCCCGGTCTGCGCGCCCGCGGAAACAGCTCCTCGATAAAGGTAACGCGCTCGGAGTAGCCATTGTCTCGTGATGTGAGGTGAGTGCAGGTGAGGCGACGCTCGCGCTGCATAGTCGTGATAGCCCTTGCGGCGATTGCGGTTGCCATAGCCGCCGGGCTAGGGTTCGCGCCCGGCCTCGGCCCTCACGGGCAGAGTGCCTCTGTTCCTGCGCCTGCGCCTGCACCTCGGCCGCTGCCGGTTGCGAGCAATCCCTCATCTGTCGGTAGCAGTCGGTACGCTATCGGGCGCTCTACTACTCGGCTGGACCCAGACCAGGGCAGCCGCAACGCCAATATCGCAATCGCAGCGGCGAAGCTGGATGGAACCACGGTCGGGCCGGGGCGGGAGTTCTCGTTCAACGAGACCGTAGGCGAACGCAGCAGCGAACTGGGCTATGGTCCGGCTCGAGTCATCGTGGACGGGCGGAGCGAGCCCGGCATCGCCGGCGGCATATGCCAGCTGTCGTCAACCCTGTACAACGCCGCGCTCCTTGCAGGTATGGAGATCACCGAGCGTCGGGCGCACTCGCGGCCTGTGCCATATCTTCCCGCCGGGCTAGATGCCACCGTGTCCTATGGGGCGGCCGATCTTCGCTGGGTGAATGCATTGGCGACTCCGGTGACTGTGCGCGCCCGGGTCGGAGCAGACAGTGTGTGTGTATGGCTTGAGGGCGAGGAGGTTGCGCCGGATGTGCGGCTGTACACCGAGGTTGTCGAGGTGATTGCTCCAAGGCCCGCCGCGCCCCCCGATCCCACCGGCAGATCGAAGTCGCCGCCCTTGCCGGGGGCCGGCACCGTAGCCAGCGCGGGCGCGCCCGGGTACCGGGTGAGGGTGTGGGCGGAAACGGAGGCCCCTGAAGGGGGGCGTTTGCGCCGGCTGGTTTCCGAAGACTTGTATGAACCAGTCAACGCTGTTGCGAACTAGTCTGACTGGTGCTGCCGACCCTTGCGCTGCTGGGCGCGGCGCTATGCCCGAGTAACCCGGCGACCGCTAGCTGTTCTATTACGATAGCCACTCCGTCGTCGTCGTTTGACGGGGCTATCATGTCGGCTATGCGGAGGATATCGCTGGGCGCGTTCCCCATTGCCACCCCGAGTCCTGCATAGCCTATCAACTCGATGTCGTTGACCGAGTCCCCGAAGGCCGCAGTCTCAGACTGGGCGATGCCGTACAGATCGGCGACGAAGGCAAGCCCTAGGGCCTTGTCAACGCCTGCCGTTCTCCACCATCCCATAATCCACGATCGATAGCTCGTCCGGCATATCGCGCTCCAGCTGCCGTGTTAACCTCCGGATGGCCGTTGTGTCAGCCATGATGCACAGCTGCACCGGGTCGGTGCGGCACGCCTGCTCGAAGTCGGCCGCGAGTTGGTAGTAGGGGATCATGTATGGCCAGTGCTGTGCCGCGTCATCGAGCTCCCTTGGCGTAGTGACGAATATGGATCTACCGGAGTGTACAGACTCATGCACGGCCACATCCGCGCCCACACTGTCTGCAAGCACGCATGCTTGAAGCGCGGCCTGCCTAGATATCTGTTTGGCCATCTGCCGGATCATACACCACTGCGCCGCAATGTGCGATGCATGGAGAGCCCAGGCCCAGGCTGCGCGCGATGTACGTCGTTGATGCGATTCTTCTTCCCGTGGCGATGACCACGGTGGCCCCGCGTGCCTCGGCAAGGCGCAGTGCCTGTACTGTGCGCGGGCTTACGGCGCCGTCGCTTCTGAGGAGCGTCCCATCTATGTCGCATGCCAGCAATGTGTATCTCTTCATCATGAGTCTCCTTGTATTCTCTCAACTGCGAATATTCCCAGTGCGACTATGGCTCCCCCCATGAGCTGGACTAATGTCACCCGCTCACCAAGGATGAGGGCGCTTCCTGCCACGCCGAACACGGGCACCAGGTTTATGAACGCCGACACCACCGTGGGCCCCAAAGACCGCAGCGCAAACAGGTACAGCAAGTATCCGACAGCCGAGCAGAAGATGCCCAGATACCCCACGGAATGCCGTTTCGCAGTGAGGCAACGTACAGAACAATGGTCGCGAACGTGATCTGGTACGCATTCGTAGTCAGGGCGCCGTAAGACGTCACATTAGGCCTGTTGAAGATGGTGTACAGCGACCACGCAAATGCCGATGCCAAGAGCAGCGCCGCTCCGAGCAGGAAGTGGCTTCTCCCTGCAGCGCCTGCGGCCCCGGCCTGTACAGCTCCGGACTGCACCACCAACGCCACGCCTGCTGCCGATACGAGTATCCCAGCCCACCCTGCGGCGGGAAGACGTTTGCGGTAGAATACGCTCTCTATTGCTGCAGTCATGGCCGGAGTGGATGCAGTTATCATGGAAGCGGTTGCCGCCGACAGGTACAGCAGTCCTGTGTTCTCGAAGTAGTAGTAGATAGGTATTCCCACGATGGCTGCGGTCAACATAGTGGGAAGGTGGCGCAGCGATACCCTGATAGGGGGGCGTGCGACGGCCACTGCGATCCACGTCGCGACGGACGCTATTGCGTGGCGAAGGAACGCGACCTGAACAGGGGCCAGATGCCGAAGCAGCACTTTGGTGCTGATGAAAGACAGGCCCCACATAGTAGTTGTGAAAACCAGGGCAGTCACTGATGCGGTTCTTGAACGTGAGTCTCCCGACATATCCGGCATCTCTCCGATCGCGGCGCAAGTAACATCAATTATACCTTAAGCATCCAACACTTTTGAAGGGATTCGCGGCAGTGAGTAGAATTGTCTTTCGGAATGCTTCGCAGCGCCTTGCGTGGATGATCGGAGGTGTGGTGATGGGCGGTGAGCGCGAAGCCAAGCTCTCTCGAGCCGAAGAGCACTTGTGCCAGCTGCCCGGGGTGGCCCGGGCCAGAATCGTACAGGGAGCGGATGGCGATGAGATCCACGTGATGGTCTCCGGGCACCTCGATCAAGACGAGATCAAGCGGATGAAGAAGGATATCGAGACCATCTACCTGCTGGATGTGGGCGAGCGGGTCGACTACCGTAAGGTGAGTATAGCGCAGGTGAGCGCAGCCGAGGTAGACGTGGGGCAATGCCCCGGGTCCCGGCCTGTGCTCAGCCGGATATCTCTGGAATACGGCCCGTCCCGCACCGTGACCGCCGAGATCCATCTTGACTACATGGGGCAGTCGCATGTAGGCACAGCGTCGGGATGCTCCGATGGTGAGTTCATATGCGACATAGTCAAGCTCGCCACAGTGGATGCGCTGGAATCGATGATGGGCAATGGGTATCGCCTTCAGGCAAGCTGTGAGTTGTCGGGCGATCGAGTGGTTTCTGAGATCACCGTTACTGACGTGGCCACGGGCCAACGAACCAGGTACATAGGAGCGGCCTACAGAAAAGACGACGTGCCCACATCCGTGGCCCGCTCGGTCCTGCAGGCCCTCAACCGCCAACTGCAGCGCTTGGCCGTAACCCAGTGACGTCGGGCAGGGCAGTGCAGGGTGGTGCAGGATAGCGCAGGATAGCTTGGGGAAAGACAGCGTGATTGTTCCCGTCGCAGTGGACGAGATGAGAGCTGAAGATGAGCTGAGCCTCCCGAGTAGCGCAATAACACGGGGAGGTGAAGCCTGTGAAGAAGTTCGCTTTGGCCGGGTTCATCGCGGCCATAATGACCCTGCTGATGTCGGTCGCGGCTTTTGCCGACACGTTCCTGGTCAAGTAACCGCGGACGCCCCGCATGCGTTTCTTTAGCGACCCCAACCCGCTGCGACGGGTCTTTTTTGAGCGTCGGGCCGAGCTTTGCGGTCCGTTTGGAGATGGGAGGGAGGACCTGTGCCACGCGACCGACACGCACTACACGATATATACGCTCTGGCCATAATCCTGGCTGCCGCTTTGGCCATCGCGCACACAGTTCGCTGGGAAGTTCCGCTTGCGTCGGCCATTGTGTTCGTCTCGCTGCTCTGGGCGTCATCGTTGTCAGTGATCAATCTGCGAACAACCATGGTTGTGATGATGCTTCCGGTGACGATGGCATGCATCATAAGGTTCGACGCGGGCACTTCTGCGGTCCTCGCGATGCTGGGTAGCATCAGCATCCAGGAATTCCGGATAATCCGCGAGAACAACACCCCGTACTTGACAGCGCTCAAATTAGTTCTAAACAGGGCGATCACGGGGCTATGCGCAGTATGCGCCTGGTTCGCCTTCCACGCGATATGGCCCGGGCGGGATGTGGCGCTCGGCGATCCTCGATTCGCTGTGGCAGCGGTTGCGCTGGGTCTGGTGTGGGTGATAGTGTCGGGGATCATCGTGAACTGCCAGATAATGCTTTCGGAGCGCGTATTGCGGTTCAGGGTTGACCCATCAATTGTGCTGGGGTCGGTCAGTTCGACGTTGCCGTCGGTGGTGATGGGTCTCATGGCCACAGCAGTGTACGAATACGGAGGTCTTGTGGCTTTCGCCCTTGCCGAGGTCTTCTTCATCTCGAACAAGAACTACACTCAGCGAGCGCTGATCCAGAAGGAGAATGCTGAGCAGATCAACTGCGCTCTGGCGCGGATCATTGACTCCAAGGATCACTACACCGCAGGCCACTCGGAACGCGTGGCACAGCTGGCGAGTATCCT
>CAYZHL010000171.1:5641-6111 GCA_964478095.1 uncultured Clostridia bacterium
CCATTCGGAGCGTGTTTCACACTTCGCCAGCCACCTTGCGGAGGCGTGCAACCTATCGAGGGGCGAGGTTGAGAGGATAGCGTATATTGCGAGATTGCACGATCTGGGCAAGGTCAACATACCTCAGGAGATCCTCACCAAGCCCGGGAACCTCACTGAGGGCGAGTTCGCTGAGGTGAAAAAACATCCCGGCTGGGGCGCGGAACTCATTCGGGGCATGGACAAGATATACAACGACCGCGACTACCGGGCTATACTCGATCACCACGAGAGGTATGATGGAACTGGATACCCGTCCGGCAGGAAGGGCAACGATATATCGCTTTGGGGGCGCATTCTTGCTGTGTGTGATGCCTACGACGCCATGACCAGCGAGAGGGTGTACAGAGCTGCTATGACGCAGGACGCCGCCCGCGAGGAGCTGGAGCGGAACGCCGGAACACAATTCGATCCCAGATTGGTGCAGCTAT
>CAYZHL010000172.1:0-2037 GCA_964478095.1 uncultured Clostridia bacterium
CCCATCGCCGCCGCTAAGGCGAGTTTGGTGCGGGTGCCTTTCGACAGAGCCTGCGCCGGTTTGTTCAGAGGCACCCCAAAGCGATCCAGATAGTACCGGTACACGTTATCGTCCCAGGAAGGAAAGCAGATGGAGAGGAACCGGCCAAGCCAGCAGGCTGTGCCGTTCGGCGGAAGGAGAGCGTTTTCCCCAACGTAGCCTATGTCCCGCTTAATCGTGATCTCGTGGCTCCGGCTATCCAAGCCGAATACCCGGATGCTTCCGGAGTCGGGGCGGATCAGATTGAGGATCAGCTTGATTATCGTGGTTTTTCCGGCGCCGTTGGGGCCGAGCAGCCCCATCACTGCGCCGGGCCGCAACGAGAAGCTGACGCGGTCCAGCAAGAACCCTGGGAACTGCCGGGCGACGTCGGCGAGCGAGAGGAGATCGCGTGACTCTGCCAAAGACCATCCCTCCCACGTTTCTCAGGACCGTACTTGCCGTAGTATCTCAGGATCCTTGATCTTGCTGTCCTCTGCCAGCAAGACTATCTTCGATACGATCTCCGCGGTCTTGGGATCATCGTCCATGAACGGCAGGAAGACGCGTCCGCGGTGCTGGGAGTGAACAGGAACGATGAACATGCTTCCCGCGGCCATCTTCTGAACAGTTCCGCTTCCCAGATGAACCGTGTATTCGCCGAGCTTGCCTCTGATGAAAGCATGCGTCGTGCGCAGCTCTACATTCTCGATACCCAAGAGGCGAAGCATCTCGCCGAGCAGGCTCTCGCGCATCTCCATCGTTGAAAGGCTAGTCTCGGGATCGACGCCGCCCGCGTGGGCAACGCTCACGACAAGATCGATGTCGCGCATGGTCTCAGAGAACAGAATTGGGGATATCCGGTCAATCGGGACCGCTTCGTATGTCTTCCTGTCATGGAAGGTGACTGACTCAAGAGTCGGAGCTTCGATATCGGCTGGCGAAAACCAGTCCATCGTGGCGCAGAGGGAGACGACAACGTTATCCTTGAAGTTGGTCTTCTGCAGTCCTTCTTCATAGCTTGCTGTCCATCCACGGCTCTTCAGTAGCGCGAGCGTCTTTTTCGGCTGAACCTGATGGCCTGCGTATCTCGTTGAGTGCGTCAGCTCTTTGAGCTCATCGGCGTTCGGCCGGTAGAACTCACGAAACACCTGCTTGAATGGTTGGACGATTCTCCGGTCAAACAAGTCGCGCTGATACTTGGCCCATACGCCCATCTCGAGCAGATCCTTCGGATGAGCGATCTTGAGCTGAGTGCTTTCTGCAACCTCCAGTGCAGATCCGCCGGGCGAAACGAGTTCGCCTTCTCTCCAATACCCATGCTTCGTATCTGCGACGAAAACAAGGTTACGGATCAGCGGCGCTATGACGGGATTCTGCTCCAGGGTGGCGAGTTCCGCTGTGGAGAACATGTCCTCGGAGACCATGGCGTTTTCCAGGCTTGCCCGAGCGCGGGAGTGCTGTTGCTTCAGATCCTTCTGAACGGCCTTCAGGCGCTGACAGAGCTCGTGCTTCTTCAGGTTTGACGGAATGTCGCGGAGTTGTTTGCCGTTTCTGATAACGCTGATCTCAGCCATGCCGCCCGAGTCGACCATCAGGTGTAGTTCGCAATCCTCCACCTGCTGAGGGGCGGCGAGAAGCGGTGAGACCTCGTGCAGCTTTTCGGTCTCCATCTGCCACATGAACCTGTTGGCGTCCTGATAGCCTGCATTGCGGGCGAGGTTGGACAGAGCTATTCGTCCCGCGGTAGTCTCGCTTGCCTGACGTTGCGCGCCAAACGTCTTCGCCTGCTTCACGAAGCCTTGAATGAACTCGTAACGATCAAGGACGTCGGCTTTGTCCGCAATAGGTATCAGGGCATAGGCCAGAAGGCGGTCCTTATTGCGCTTCTCTCTGATTTCTTGCTCGATCCTGTCAACATCGAGCTTTCCCCTAACCGCATCGGCAAACAACTGCGCCCTTCTGTGCTGGCTGCTGGACGCCAGGCCAACGTTGAAGGCATAGGCCTGGAAAACATCG
>CAYZHL010000172.1:2047-2396 GCA_964478095.1 uncultured Clostridia bacterium
TATCTCGCCGACTGGTATACGATCCCGAACCGCTTCTCGCCCAGCGTGTTGTAGGCGTCCCAGAACCAGGCCACATCAAACGCGCCGTCTCTGAAATCCGCCGGCTCGATGGGTGAGTAGCGCGCGATGACAGTCTGTTCTTCGTCCCAGAAGTAGTCGTTCATATGGGCGCGGAAATACCACGCGGCGCTCTTGAGCCCCGGCCACTGCAGGTAATCCTGAACTATGTCCAACCATTGCGGAGCGTACATCGCCGCATCGATAAGCTGAGCGTCTGTGATCGCTCGACCGCTCAAGAGATGACGGAGTCTCTCGTGGTCATCGCCGGCATCGGGATAGCAGCACTTCA
>CAYZHL010000172.1:2406-6095 GCA_964478095.1 uncultured Clostridia bacterium
GTTGTCGCGACCAACGGCGTTGTACCCCCGGACATAACTATCTTTCTCCATCTTGAGCAGGATGGACACAAACGTATCGACGCCGTAGCACCTGCGCGTACTCGCCGCCAGATGGCTAACGCAGGTCGTCATCTCGCCGCGCGCGACTTCCATCTGGGTTATCCTGCGGATTGCCAGGCGCGATTCATCCAGTAGGGACTCGAACTGCGCCGCTTCACGGCGCTTACGCAGCATCTGGTTGGTTAGGCGCTCCAGATGCACGGGACTGGCCTGCCTGCCCATCAGCTCAAAGAGAACCTCGTTCTCATCGATCAGGCCGAGACCGAAAGCCCTGCCGAAATCCGCGGTTTCCAGCGAGCAGTAGGAGTAACGGCGCTCGGACTTGTAGTCTGATGCCCTATAGAAAGAGTAAGCAATGTTGAAATACCTTGAGAACAGATCGTCCGAGTCGGCCGCCCGTTTCGTGGCGTCGAGCCAGTAGTTCAACTGGCTGCTGTCGCCGAAGTAGAACTCCTGCTTGCTTGGGCAGATCAATCTATGCGCGGCGTATTGGGAAGTCAACAGCTTACGGAAGAGGGAGGAGGGTACGGCATGGAGAAGACCATGGCACACCGAGTATGCCATGTCAAAACGCTCCTTGGCGGGGATGCTATATGTCAGAACCCCCAGAATCGACGTGCATAGCCTCTCGTACGGCAGACCGCTGAAGAACTCCCGCAGTGTCGCGCTGTCGCTTTCCGAAAGCCCTAAGCCTGTTTCATTGCGCAGAAACTCCTGAGCATCGAAGACAGGCCCTCCCGCACATTGCCTGGCAAAGGCCACAGACAGCAAGTCCTTCGCCAACTCCATATCGGCGAAGAACTTCTCCCAAACCCCGCGTAACGGGTAGTTGTCAATGGTTTCGCGTGCCGTTGACGCGCTCCATGTCAGCGGATTCAGAAAGCACTGTGATCCAAGCACATTTGTGGATTTCGAACCGTCATGGTCAATTGTCTCATACTGGTGTTCGCGGTGCTCGTGAATAAGCTCAGAGAGCTCTGTGTAGATGTCCTGGATGCGTTTGACCGGCGGGGACAGGACCGATTCCAGCTCAACAGCGTTGCGGGGTTGCCGAACAATGGGAGTATGGAGCTTGGCCGGATCATACAGGCCGAATCCGTTTTCTGGGGTATAGACAGGCTGTTTGGCATCGGCGACTTCCTTTGCGCGTATCGACTCTGTTTGGGTGGACGGTTCCAGCGACAGAATCATCTCTTCAGCATTGCTACGGATGCCGGAAAAACGCTCATTCTCCCGAAGCGCGGCCACAAGCTCGATTGCTCCCAGCCGCTTGTTCTCATTCTTGCTCTCCAGCAATCGGCCGATTGCGGCCAGAAGTGCAACCGGCTCCTGCCTGAGCAACAGGGTTATGCAGCTTCTCCGCAGATCGCCTGCCTTGTGTCGCAGGAGACCCTCAATGATGAGGAAATCATCGCTCGTAAGGACCATGTCCGATAATATCTTGCCGGCGCACCCACGAACCTGAGAGCTCTTGTCGCCCAGAGCTTCCACTAGCGCGACCTTCTGCTTTTCCGTTGTGGGATTACACAGGAAGTTCTGGATGAAGCCGTGCCTTACTCCAATGCTCATCTTCTCGCGCAGATCAAGGAGCCTGTCTACATAATGTTGTCGTTCTGCCGTCATGCCTGCGCAGTAGATCTGTTTCTGGACGATCTCGGAAGCAGTCAATGTCAGCGTGCACCACGGGAACAGGCTTTCCCTGAAGACCGTTTCCTTCTTGCCGAACTTCTTCAATACCGTTTCAAGGAGCCCGTAGACCCTTTCCGGCGGATACTCCCGCGGCAATGACCGTATGTCGGGGACAGCGAAGTTGTACCCCGTAATGACCCCGTCAGTGAAGAGATTCTGGATACTCCAGGCCAGTACTTCCGGATCGCCTTCCGCAAGCGTCTCGCAGGCGATCAGGTTCTGAAGCCTGGGTGTCCAAGTCTGATGCAGGAGGTAGAGAGCGGTCAGTTTCCGGTATTTCGGAGCATCCTTGATTAGGTCAAGCAAGAGCGGCTCAACATCTGTGACCTCGTCAAAGGCGACAGCCCAAAGAGCGATGTAGACCTGAAGCGCGTCCGCGCTCCTCAGACAGGACTCCAACGAATCGTTGTCGGTCAAGCAGGCATATGCCGTCTCGAAGCACTTTCCTATTGCCGCAGGTCTGTCAGGCGGTACACCTAGTCCCGTCCATGTGTCGAAAGCCCTGACGACAGATGAGAAGCGTATTAGGTTGTTATCGATGATCAGTCTCAGGATGTGCAGGAAGCCCTGACGCGAGCCTTCGTCCATGGACTCCACGATTGCCTGCCTCAGCCCCTCCTGCAGCTTGGCCGCAAGCAGCAGGTCGCCCACCATCTTGTGCGCCGCTTCGCTCCGGCTCATGAGCAGTCCGGCTATGAGCTCTCTCGAGACGAGACCGCCCTCATTCTCACCGTAGATGATGCTGCTGGCAATGTCTAGAATCTCGCCGTTCCCGTCATCGATTTCGGCGGCGATCATCGCGGCTTTCAGACGCGAAAACATGTGCTCGTGCGCGTGTTCGTTTTTCATCAATTCGTTCGCTATGTCGATCTCTCCGAACGCACTGGCATACACCATGTCCTGCAGCAATGACAGGTTCCTATCAAGATAAAGCATGCTGTTCTTCTGACTGCGGAACGGTCTTCTGAACCAACCCAATGAAAAGGGGTAGAGGGTGCAGCGTTCCCAGATCTTCTGGAACATCTTCGCGGATCTGTCGCCGAGCAGCATGCCCAAGGCATCCTGGTACTCGCCTGAGAATACGTCGCTCATCTGCTTGGCGTTGTCGGGGTCAATCAGCTTATGTAGGTCATTGCGCTTTTGCGTATAGGAGCGTCTGTCACCAGGGATCTCGGCTATGCACGACAAAAGGGTTGCGGCAAGGTCCCTCGCTTCGCCGGCGCCGACAATCCATTTCGTTCGTACGTAATCCAGATGAGCGTTGATTGCCTCCAGCTTATCCCCATAGTAGAACATTTCGATCTCTCCTAAAATATGGTGCTGGATAGCATAGTGAGCCTGATGAACGTGACGGTGCTCGCTTCGTGAAACTGTATGGTCTCATCCAGACCGGTTATCTCCCTATCATCGACGAAAACCCGGTACAAGCCGTCCGCATACGCAAGAAGCGCTGCTTCGACGGATTCCCTCGCATCAGCTTCCCTGCTGCCGTATCTGCGGTCGAAGCCCACCTTGCCCGTCAAGGCCTGCTCGTCAATGGCATCTTGTGTCAAGTACCTGACAAGGTCAGAATCGACCTTCTTGGCGTTGAACGCTTTCACATTGTCGGCAACGATCTGTTCCACAAACTGCCTCAGGGTCAAGGGTGATTCCGGGACGTCCAGCGGAATGCTCGCCAGATGCTTCTTCTGCCCCGCAGCCTTGATTGTGACGAGCGCTTTCATGTACTCACTTCCTTATGCCGCCACTCAAGATCTGACTCTGTATCCGGTGGACCGCATGCGTGGAGCCAAATAGGAACAAGATGACGCAATATCCACCATGCGCCATGATTCGCGGAAACCTTAGCCAAGTATTCTCCGACCCAGGCGCACTATCCTTTCGGTCGAGCATGCGAGGGGCGACCCGGCGGCGACCGAATAGCTGACGGCGCCCGGGCT
>CAYZHL010000173.1:0-669 GCA_964478095.1 uncultured Clostridia bacterium
ATTGACTTCTAGGCTCCACGCTGTTTGGTTTTCAAGGAACATCCGCGGCCTTAGCGCCGCGCGCAAGTGTTACTATATCATCTGCCGTCGGTTTGCGCAAGGGGGCGGCCAAACGATTTTTCACGGTTGGCCAGATGACAGCAGCCCCTTCACAAATGAACCCGGTTCGCCCATGTGCACGTAGAACTGCGGGACATCGCCGAGGATAATCGACTCCGCAATCGGCATGCTGGTTCTCACCGTGAGATTCGACGACACCAGCGGCACTAGGATCTTCACAGATGCTTCAATTTCAAGATACACCCTGTGCCTGAGCTGGTTTATCCCCGCCGTTTCGAACTGATCGGTCACCGATGTGCTCACAACCCCTATGGGCACTACCGACACCGTGAGCCACGGGCCGAGATTCGCAAGTATCGCGCTTCCGAACACTTGCCCGATGGGCACCGATATCCTGACGTTCTTTATGTCGCGCAGCGCGGCCTGCACCCTAGTTGTAGTGCTTGCCGCTATTCTGTTTATCTCCCCTGTGTTCGGCTGCACAGCTACGATATTGCCCTGGCTGTCCGTCTTCCAGTCCATGAGGTCTTCATACTTTATCTCCAGCGCGGACGTCTCCGAGAGCGCCGTGTTCACAGCAGTCGTCGCCACGGCTCTGGCGCGCGCCTC
>CAYZHL010000173.1:784-5657 GCA_964478095.1 uncultured Clostridia bacterium
CCACCCGCACACCTCGCAGCAGGCCGGGACCGCGCGGCCTGAATTCGGTCCTCGCCGATCCGCCCGACAGGAACCTCAGAAGCCAGGCAGGGGCGGGAAACCCCAACGGCAGCCTGATACACAAAAAAGACCACCCCTCCCCATCGTATGCAGGAGGGGTGGTCCCAGTTCACACCTATCAAGCACGCCCTGCGCTTCCGAAAAGGCGCATCTTGCCGGCGGCCACCGACTTGACCCTGGCCATAGCTGGTTTGAGCAGATCGCGCGGGTCGGTCGTCTCCGGCCTCGTCCAGAGCGTTTCACGCACACTGGCGATGAAGGCCAGACGCATGTCGGTGTCGATGTTGACCTTGCTGATGCCCCGGCTTATAGCGTCGACGATGCTGCTGTCGGGGATACCCCTGGAACCGCCCCACGCGGCCCCGAACCGCTCGCCGACCTCCATTATCTCGGCGGGCACGCCGGAGGCCCCGTGCAGCACCAGCGGTAGGCCCACCTTCGCCTTGATCCTGGACACAAGATCGATCGCCAGCACCGGCTCACCCTTGAACTTCCTCGGGCCGTGAGAAGTACCAATGGCCACGGCAAGCGCGTCCACGCCCGTCTTCTCAACGAAAGCCAGGGCCTCATCGGGATCAGTGAGAAACGCGTCTCGCTCATCCACGACCACGTAGTCCTCGATGCCCGCAAGCTTACCCAGTTCCGCCTCGACGCTAACGCCTGCCGCGTGCGCGACGTCCACAACCTTCCGCGTAATCTCCACATTCTCGTCAAAAGGCAGATGGGAGCCGTCTATCATCACCGAGGTGAATCCGTTTGCGATACACTGCACGATAGTCGCCCAGTCGCGTCCATGGTCCAGATGAAGCGACACGGGCACATCGGCCTGGCCCGCAAGGCCCGCGACGATCCCCGTTATCTGCTTCATCCCCGCGTAAGCAATGGCGCTCTCCGACACCTGGACTATTATGGGCGATCGTTCTTCTACAGCAGCGCCTATGACGGCCTTGGCAAACTCCAGGTTGTTGACGTTGAACGCCCCTATCGCATAACGCCCTTCGTTGGCCGCATCAAGAACCGACTTCGAGGGAACCAGACCCACGTTTCGCCACCTCCAGTATTCTCCTAGCCCACAAGGACTCTAGCGAACCGGCGTTTGCCGACTCTGAGGACCATGCCGTCGCTGGGCGCGATCTCCTCAGTCGGATCCGCCACTCGCCGGTCGTCTAGCCGCACGCCGCCTTGCTCAATAAGGCGCCTGGCCTCACTGTTGCTCGACACAAGCCCGGATCTGACCATGAGAGCGACAACCGAGATCATCCCATTTGCGAGGTCGCCTGCCGCGAGGCGCACCTCCGGCATGTCATCCGGCAGCTGGCCCTTGCTGAACACCCTGCTGAATTCGTCCTCAGCCATCCGGGCCGCATCCTCGCCGTGGTACTGCGCCACCAACTGCATCGCGAGCTTCCTCTTGGCTTTCATGGGATGCAGAGCCCCGGATGCCACGTCGCGCTCGATACTGACCTTCTCGGCCAGAGCCAACGTCGTAGTGCTGTTGATGTACGGCATTATGAGCTCATCAGGTATAGACATGGTCTTCCCGTAGATCTCGTACGGATCCTCGTTTATGCCTATGTAGTTGCCCAGGCTTTTACTCATCTTGTGAACTCCGTCCAGACCAGGCAGTATTGGCATTAGCACAACGCATTGGCTCTCCTGACCGAACTCGCGCTGCAGCGTGCGCCCCATGAGGTTGTTGAACTTCTGGTCGGTGCCGCCCAGCTCCACATCGGCCTCGAGGGCGATTGAGTCGTATGCCTGCATGAGCGGGTAGAAGAACTCGTGGATTCCGATGGGCCTGCCTTCTCTGTATCTGGTTTCGAAGTCGTCGCGCTCCAACATCCGCGCCACAGTGACTTTCGATGCCAGTTCGACGATGTCAGCGAACATCAGCCTGCCGAGCCATTCCGAGTTGAAGACGACCCTCGTGCGCGCCGAATCGATGATCTTGAAGACCTGCTCACAGTAGGTGGCCGCGTTGGCTCGCACCTCTTCCCCGGAAAGCTGCTTTCGCGCCTCTCTGCGCCCCGTAGGGTCGCCGATCCTGCCGGTGAAATCGCCGATCACGATTATGCCTTCGTGCCCCATATCCTGAAACTGCCTCATCTTGTGCAGAACGACGGTATGCCCTATATGAATGTCGGGCGCCGAAGGGTCCAGCCCGAGTTTCACCCTGAGAGGCCTGCCTGTGTGCGCCGATCTTGCGAACTTCGCAAGCAGGTCCTCCTCAGAGATGACTTCGGCGGCGCCCCTCTTGATCACCTCTAGTTGTTCCTTGGGATCCATTGTCAAATGCCCCCCATAACACGACCGTGTGCGACGCCGCAGCGTGCAGCGTCAAGCATTACGTAGAGTCTATCACAGCCGCGAAACCAGGGTCAATTCAGTGCGAATCATTCTCGTCCTTGCCGGGAAATAGCTTCATCAGCACATGCAACATGATGTAGAACAGAAACAAGACCCCAAAAACGGATAGAAGCCCAATGCCGCTCACTCGCCAACCCTCTGCGATCTCGTTCACTCACAACCGGCCCCTTTCTCTGTCATATGGGATCAGTGTATCAGCGCCAGAATCATGGCGCCTGCTATTATGGAGCCGACTTGGCCCGCCACATTCGCTCCCACAGCGTGCATCAGAAGATAGTTAGTGGGATCCTCCTCAATGCCCATCTTGTGTATCACCCGTGCCGACATTGGGAAGGCCGATATGCCCGCTGCCCCAATCATCGGGTTGACCTTGCGCTTCAGAAACAGGTTGAGCGCTTTGGCGAAGAGAACCCCACCGGCAGTATCGAATATGAACGCTACCAGGCCCATCAGAATGATAAACAAAGTGCTGGGCTGGAGGAACCGCTCGGCGACCATGGTCGAACCTATCGCGATACCCAAAAAGAGCGTTACGATATTGGCCAGTTCGTTCTGGGCCGATTTTGACAGGCGATCCACAACCCCCGATTCGCGCAGCAGGTTGCCGAGCATCAGCGAGCCGATTAGGCCCACGCTGATCGGCGCCATGATCCCGGCAATCAGGGTAACCATGATGGGAAACAGCACTCGCACGGTCTTGCTCACCTTGAACTCCTGGTATTCCATGTGGATCCGCCGCTCCTCGGGCGTGGTGAGCAGACGAATGACCGGGGGTTGGACGAGGGGCACAAGCGACATGTAGGAGTAAGCGGCCACGGTGATGGGCCCCAATAACTCCGGAGCGAATAGCCCGGAAACGTATATGGATGTTGGACCGTCCGCCGCCCCGATGATGCCGATGGACGCCGCTTGCTTTAGGGTAAACGCGGGGATGAAACTGGCTATACCATGTAGCTTCCCCACGTACAGCCCTGCCATGAGAGTCGCGAAGATTCCAAACTGCGCAGCGGCCCCGAAAAACAGCATGAACGGTCTCCTTAGCAGTGGGCCGAAGTCTATCATCGCCCCGACGGCGATAAATATGAGGATGGGAAAGAGCTCATTCTCGATACCCGCACGGTACAGAACGGTCAGGAATCCATGCTCTCCTATGGCAGACGAACCGGGTATGTTAGTGAGAATCGCCCCGAACCCGATGGGCAGAAGAAGAGTGGGCTCGTATTCCTTCTTGACAGCCAGGTAGATCAGGACTCCTCCGATGGCAAACATGACTGCGACACGCCAGTAGTCTACTACGAGTTGCAAGCCATTCACCTTCCATCCATAGCGTGAATTGTTTCGATTACCAGCTAAAGATTCGTCGCTGAAACTCGAGTTCCTTTATTCGTAGCCTATCCCCTGAAAGCCGGCCTTTTCGGAGGGCGGGGTCAACTTTGCGCTGAAATCGGGCTGTGATATAATGTATCGGAATTCCAACCCGAGGAGGCTCTTTGGCCGACATGCGGTCTGATACGAGAGGCTTCATACACATTGTGACGTTAGCCCTCATACTGCTTGTTCTAGTGGGCCTGGGCATGGCTGCAGGCATAGTGGCCGGCTACCTCAAAAATGCCCCCAGCGTTGAGGATGTTGATGTCGAGGCCCGCCGGGTTCTGCCCACAGTGGTCTATGACGTGAACGGCAATGTCCTGACCAAACTGAAGATCGAAGATCGTCAGTGGGTGCGACTGGCCGACATCCCGCAGCATCTCATAGATGCCGTGATAGCAGTGGAGGATCACAGGTTCTACGAGCACCACGGAATCAGCGTGCGCAGAATCCTGGGCGCCCTGTGGTACGACATTCGACACCTATCTGATGATCAGGGCGGCAGCACTATCACTGCGCAATTGGCCAGGAATGTATTCCTATCTCATGAGAAGACCATCAGCCGCAAGATCTGGGAGGCGCTCTACGCTTTCCAGCTTGAACGGAGATACACGAAGGATGAGATACTGGAGTTCTACCTCAACTGGGTGTACTTCGGTCACGGCACCTACGGCGTTCAGGCAGCGTCCAACCTGTTCTTCGGCAAGCCCGTCGACCAGCTGACACTGGGCGAAGCAACCTTGCTAGCCGGCATCCCCAAGGGCAACGAGCTCTACTCGCCGATAAAGAACGAGCAGACCAGGCAGAATGGACTGAATCGGCGGAAGATCGTGCTCAGCCGGATGGTGGACGTGGGCTGTATCACCCCTGAGCAGGCAGCCCAAGCAGCTGAAGAACCGCTGCGCTTGGCGTCCCACGCCAGCAAGGCAACTCCTATGGGCAAGTACGTCAGCTTCATGGTCCGCGACTATCTGCTCCAAAAGTACGGAAAGGACGCCGTATACCGTGGCGGCCTGAGCGTCAAGACTTCTATAGACCAAAACGCGCAGCGCGCGGCGGAGGAAGCCATATCTCGACT
>CAYZHL010000173.1:5668-6053 GCA_964478095.1 uncultured Clostridia bacterium
CCCCGAGGGCCGCAAGGACAACAGCAACCTGACGTATCCACAGGTCGCGCTGGTGGCCATCGATGCGCAAACGGGCCAGATACGGGCCTTGGTGGGAGGGCGCGGCGAGGATGAGTACAACCGAGCGCTCCGGGCGGAGCGCTCGCCGGGCTCTTCGATCAAGCCCTTTGTGTACACTGCGGCGATAGACTCCGGCTACACAACAACAACCGTAATAGTAGACGAGCCTGTGGAATATCCGGCAGGCGACGGCAAGACCTGGGCGCCTAAGAACTTCAACGGCAAGTTCCTGGGCCCTCTCAGGCTTCGGCAGGCGCTGGAGCAATCTACAAACATCATAGCCGTCAAGCTCACGCAGGATCTCGGGCCGGCCAAGGTCATGTCA
>CAYZHL010000174.1:0-4856 GCA_964478095.1 uncultured Clostridia bacterium
GAGGCGAACACCAGCGTGGTTAGCATCATCGCATGGTCGAATGTGGAGTATCTCTTCACGGCGGATACGATGCCCACGGTGATTCCGATCACGGCAGCTAGGATCAGCGCGGAGCATGCCAGCTCGAGGGTAGCGGGCAGGCGGCTCTTTAGCTCAGCGACGACGGGCCGTTTCGAATGCGTGGAGGTTCCGAGGTCTCCATGTAGCGCCTTCCATACGAAGTCCAGGTATTGAACAGCCAATGGTCTGTCCAGTCCCATGTCGTGACGGAGCATATCTATGGTCTGCTGATCAGCGGCATCTCCCAGCATGAGCGCAGCCGGATCACCCGGGGTGAGGTGAAGGATCAGGAAGACCATCAGTGTCACACCAAGCAGCAACGGGATCATCCAGAGGATCCTCTTACCCACGAATCGCAGCACTAGCCAATCACTCCCTTCTCCTTCCCGCACCCCTGCAACCAACCGGCCTACTCGTTTGGAAGCGGTACCTCCCTAAACGCCTCAATGAACGCGGCCAGGCGCTCGATGACCTGATCGACCATCTTGTTTCCTCTATCGGACGATGCCTCGAGCGGGTTGCCCCTCGTGCCTGTCTTGCTGATCTCCTGCGACTGCAAGTACACTTCTATCGGGGTGCCATGAAAGTCCAGCTGCGACGTGCTCTTCGCGGGCATGCCCCATTTGTCTGAGTACTGGTCAGCCTTGGCGAGATCCATGCGAACGTGCTCAGGGAAGAGAGCCTGCATCACAGATGTCTCCGGTTCCCCGCCATGGCCGAACACTGACGCGAAATCCGCGTACATGGGCGGGCAGAACGCCTGAATGACGCCCCATGGGAAGAACGTGGCCATCTCAATGCCCATCTCCCGGCGCAGCTTGCGGGCAATGTAGCTAAGGGCCACGGAGTTTGTGCGGTGGTTGTTCACGAAGATGATCCTCTTTGCGCCGTGCCGGGCGAGGTTCGATACGACATCCCCGACTACCATTGATAAGGTATCGGGATCGAGGGAGATCGCCCCAGGAATGTCCTCAACTGCATCGCAGTATCCAAATGGTATCGTCGGCGTGACAAGCGCATTCCCAGACTTCTTGGCAGCCTCGAGTGCGACGTATTCCGCCACCATGTAGTCGGCGCCGAGAGGCAGTTGTGGACCATGGGGTTCAACTGCGCCCATGGGGATTAGTACTACAGGGTTTTGAGCTAGTGCTTCCTCGGCTTCTTTCCACGAAAGCTTTGCCAGTTCACAAGTGCGCATTCGTATAACCTCTCCTTGTAACCTACTTGGTAGCCTACTTGATCTCCGCGTTCTTGGCTGCGATGATCTCATTTGCCGAGTCTATGGCGATGAAACCGCCGCCCTCGACAATCTTGAGCCATGCGTCTTCCTTGGCTATCCTCTCTCGCACCCTCTCGGCAACCGCTTCGGCTTCATGCCTGGGTACGACCACCACTCCGTCCTCGTCGCCGACCACGATGTCGCCCGGTTCGACAACTACTCCGCCGCACGAGATCGAGGTGTTGATCTGGCCGGTGCCTTCCTTGGTTGGCGCCGCAGGAGTTACGCCTACCGCGTAGATAGGCAGACCCGCTTCGCGAGACTGCTCTACGTCGCGAATCACCCCATCAGTCACTACTCCGGCGATTCCGCGTCTGGCAGCCATCATGCTCATGAACCCGCCCCAAACCGATAGCGCCGTGTCTCCCTGTGTAGCTATGACTATTACATCTCCCGGCTGAGCAACTTCAATCGCCTTCAGCGAAAGAAGGTTATCGCCAGGCCTCGCCTGAACAGTAATAGCGGTACCGCACAGCTTACGCATGGGCCTGTACACGGGGTTGATACGGTAGTCCATGGTGAAAAGGCGGCCCATGCTGTCGGATATGTTGGCCGCAACAAAACCACGGTACTGCTCAATGATCTCCTTTGACGGTCGTTCAATTGACGTGTAGATTTTGAAGCCTGTCTCCTTAGCCACGCAAACCTTCCTCCCTCAGATTGATCTCGAACTAGCCAGCGTACTCTGCAATCAGCTTGATGACAGTAGCTATTCCCTTCCGGTAGGCCTCGCGCGTAGTGTACTCATTCGGCGAATGCGACCTGTCCTCCGCAGGGCCGAGCCTCGCGAATACATAAGGGACCCCAAGCTGCTCAAACACATACCCTGGACCTGAACCCTCCACAATCGGCTTCACCACAGGCTCCCCATAACTAGACCGCATCACGTTGAGCACCTTGCGGACGACTCCCGAACCCGGATCGCTCTTCGAAGCGGGCATCGTCGAATGCACACTAACCTCCACATCGCCAAAACCCTGTTCGCACAGGTGTGACTTGAGCTTGGCGACAATGTCGTCAGGGTCCTGCCTGGGTACCAGGCGGAAATCCACCTTGGCCCGCGCCGTGTGAGGAATGACAGTTTTCGAACCGGGGCCGCTATAACCAGTGGATATCCCGCAGATGGTGCAAGTGGGCTCAAAGTACAGCTTCGTAAGGAGTTCTTCCCCGGAGAGGTCCTCGTACCCGTTGCGGAGGCGCTGTATTGTCCAGTCTTTCAGAATGCCCCGGCTCGTCATACGGGAGCCGGCAATGAGCTGCTCATCGCTGCGGCTGGGGCCGACCACATCATCGTAAAACCCGGGAATAGCGATTCTCTGATCTGGCCCGTACAATGAGCGCAATGCCCACACAAGCCGCCAAGCAGCATTATCCACCAGCGGTGCCTTCCCCGAATGCAGATCGCGAGTAGCCGATTCCACAGCCAGTTCCACGTACGCCATGCCCTTCATGCCGAGGCAGACTTCCGGTCGACCGTCCGCATGGATACCTCCGTCAAACCACACCATATCGTCACACTTGAGGAGATCGAGATGTCTGGGTATGAAGGCCGCGATGCTCTCGCTGCCCATCTCCTCCTCCCCCTCGAGGATTAGCTTGACGGTGCACGGAAGAGATTCGACACTCTCCATATAGCTCTGAATAGCCTTCAGTATGCAGAAGAAGTTGCCCTTGTCATCCACTGCGCCCCTGGCGTAGATGCGTCCGTCGCATTCGGAAGCCGAGAACGGCGGGTGTTCCCATGCCTCGACAGGATCGGGAGGCTGTACATCATAGTGCCCGTAAAACAGTATGGTTCTAGGCGATTTCCCCTTGAGCTCGCCCAAGACTATCGGATTGCGTTCTGTTTCAAACACGCTGACTGCCATTCCCATGCCCTTGAGATGATCGCACAAGAATTCCACACACTCGGACACGCCGGCCGGATTGACGGATACGCTCGGAATGCGCAGAAGAGTCTTCAGGTCGTCGACATATCGTTCCTCATTATCGGCAGCATGCTTCAGCGCATCGCGACAACTCATGATCCATTCCTCTCGCTTTCCGTCAGATGCTCCAGAATCGCCGCACCCGCACTTTCCTCTGTACATGCATCGTCGGATCTGCCTCCGGAAACAGCGTCAAACAACGCCAGCGGGTGTTTGGTGGTGATCGCCCAAATGGATCTGCATCTTTCCGGCCCTTTGTTTATCCACATATGAGGGATAGTGCTCGGAAAGGATATTGTGTCAAGCACGCCAAGACTGAAAGCTCGATCACCGACTACCACTTCAAGACGCCCTTCAACCACCATGCCTTGCTCGAATCCCTCGTGGCATACAGCCTCCGTCCCCCCGCGAGATCCCGGCATCGCCTCTATCATGAAGAACTTGACGTCGTCCGACACAGGCGACACGATGGCGGTATAGGAGACTCGAGAGCGCGGATACGCATAGACTCGCTTGTTGTTGTACGATACTTGACCGCACTGGGCGCCTGGTTCCCTTGCGAAGAAAAAGGCTGTAGGGACGCCGAGCGCTCTGGAGATCTTCCTGAGAGAGCTGATGGACGGATTCCCCAGGTCTCGTTCAATCTTGCTTATTAAGCCCGTGCTGAGCCCCGACATCTCCGCAAGCTTCTCGATCTTGATGCCCTTCTGGATTCTCAGCTCGCGTATCGCTGCCCCAAGCAACACCTCTTGATCCCTGCCCATGTCGTCGGCGCCGGTCATTGATACACCTCCGAGATCGGGCTCCCAGGCCCATTTTGACATCGCCCCGATTTCACTTTGAGTAGTATATTTCGCTATGAGTGAACCATATCCTCTTTTTGCGCGAAAGAAATGAACCGGTTGATCACTATCGCTCCTACTGCGCGCGGACGGCGGGTGAATGAGTAGCACTGGAGAGATTGAGAGGCGGCGATGGCGAGCAGTCTATCGTCTGTGTATTCTCTGGCTGATGCACGGAAGCCGCGCAATTGCCTCGGCTGCATCGAGTATTCGATGCAGCCGATCAAAAGGACTCCCTAACAGATCTAGTCTTCTACTATCTTGAATCCCTCTCGGATCGTCGCAAAGTCGCCCGCGCTGCCGTCCCAGGTGTGAAGGGGCGAGTTGAACACAAATAGATAGCCACAGTCTTTCACGATGATGATCCAGTTTTGCTGTTTGTAGGTCTTATCGACTTCATATGTCCAGCTGCCGATGGCGGCGGTATGGCCGGCAATCTCGCCGGATTCCGGCCCGAGGAAAGCGAACTTAGGCAGCGCCTGTGCCAGCGCCGGGATCCTTGCGCTTAGGATCTGCGCGCCGACGGTTCCCTCCGGGACGCTGAACGGAATCAGCACTACCTGTGTTTCGGGATCGGCGGTCCTGTACGCCACCAGCATCGGCATGCCTTGCTCTTCCGTCTCAATGAGCTGGTAATCACCGGGCACGGTCAGCCGGCAGCGATAATCTGCATTGGTGTAGGTCTGCCCGACAATCCCGGTCTGCAGGGCAACGGCAGCCTGGTCGTCTCCGTCTATGACAACATCT
>CAYZHL010000174.1:4866-6022 GCA_964478095.1 uncultured Clostridia bacterium
CCGAGGTTGCCTATGAGGCCCATGCGTACTTTCTGGGTTCCCATGACCTCCGGGCTGTCGACGAACTTGAGAAGCAGCGCATCGGGAGCTGATTGACCATGGGACGGATCCACCGCTACCCATTCACCCAGCCATACCTCATTCCACATATGGCCTATCCAGATCCCGTCTTGGTACCGCTCACCGAGGGCTACTTTTGTCGGAAGGCCGGCGGCGCGGGCCATGGCGGCAAAGAGGATTGCGTATTCCGCGCATTTGCCTTTGCGCCCTGCCAGAATCTCTTCAGTGGTGAGGGTCTGCGGGATCATCTCAGCCTGCATGTTCTGGTAGACCCAGCCGAGAATCTTCTGCGTGACCAGCCAGGCATCGGTCTCTTCACCGCGGATCGTACTCACCAGATCCTTGACTTCCGGGAGTGAGGGAGTGATGAAACGAGTTTCGGCAAGGTATGGGGCAAACTCGCTGCCAGCGACAGGCAACGTTGCCCGGCCGGTGAAGTCCCTCTGGTCCTTCACGATATTAAGGAGAACCTCGTGAGCGTTCCCGGCTTCAGTGTGACTAACGAGTTCCTGGCGGTTATCGGTGAAGTTGAACTCGGCGAAGTCGACATTTTCCCAGTTGACTCTGATAACACTTTTCAGGCTCCGGAAAGGATGCGCCACTCGGATGTTGCCGGGAACCAACAGCACATCAAGGGAAAGAGCGCTGAGATCGGGAACGTCATCCTTCTCCACCCGTCTTGAGCCCAGCTTCTGAGCTGCGTCATAGCTGTAATAGAGATCGCCGTCTTCCGAAACCAGGCAGGTGGTTTGACCGGGCGCCTCTTCTACGATGGAGAAGACCGGCACCGACTCTTCCTTGTATCGATAGGTTGTCTTGCCATCCACTCTGAGAGTGAAATCCGCGAAGGCATTAGCTCCATAATCCCACACCCTGGCGGTGTGCCTATCCCCCACCTTCAGGCCTTTGGTCTTCACTATGTATTCAAGGAAAGAGTCCTTGAAGTATAACGGCGCCCCGCCTTCCTCTGAGAATGCGCTGACGTATTCCCCTCCGTCGGGGGCGGTGACAGTCACCTTGACCTGACTACCCGTTATCACCCCTGAGATCTGGCTTTGCTTGCCCCCAAGCTCTGAGATGATTCGGTATGATCGGG
>CAYZHL010000175.1:0-6005 GCA_964478095.1 uncultured Clostridia bacterium
GGCCCCCTCGCCCAACTGGCCTGGATTCGCCCCGGGGCCGCATGGCGTTCTTAACGCCTTCTCACCCAAGTATTTCAACGCCGCCGGAATTGTGAGCCTCGACCCAAAGCCGCCTATACTGTGGATTCGCGGCGCTGATGATCAGCTCGTGTCGGATACGTCCCTGTGGGATATCGCATACCTCGGAAAGCTGGGATTAGTGCCCGGTTGGCCAGGCGATGATGTGTGCCCGCCGCAACCCATGTTGGCACAGACAAGGGCGGTCCTGGATCAGTACAGGCTGAAGGGCGGTAGCTGCCGCGAAGTGGTCTTTGCCAACTGCGGCCATTCACCGCATGTGGAGAAGACCGATGAGTTCGTGAAGGTCCTGACGGAGCACATCGACGCCTGCCGGCCGAAGGCGCATCAGTAGTGGAGGCTCTCGCGCAGCAGGCCTGGGCTGGTCAATGTGGCTTCCACTTCGATGTCCACTTCTACGTCGGGCAGGAGCTCATACCAGTGATCCCCGACGCCTGCCCTCCAGGCACGGGGCAGGCGCCGGTAGACAGCGTTGCCGAGGCCGATGAAGTCCGATCTGTACTCCCGGGATTTTGCTAGCGCGTGCTCGATGTCCTCCCGGACGCATTGGGCAAGGCGCGCTCGCAGACACTGCAGGGATTCCGGGTCAGCGAAATTGACGCCGGACCGCCCTTGGCCCAAGTCGGTCTGACCTTGAACATGCCCTTCCACCCTGGCGTTGATGAGTATGGATACATCTCCGTCTGTGTAGCGCGGGGCGATTCTGGATGCGACATGGGTGACGTGCACGCTCACAAGGCCCCCGGCAGGCGACTCAACTGAGACGGGAGCGTGCTGGCTTCTGCTCCGGGCGAAGTTGGCTCCCCTCGATTCGTGGCCGTCGAGCCGTCCAATCATCTTGTCGCCCCGAAAGGCGGCTGAGCCCATGTGCGACACCGGATTCCCGGGCGATGCAGAATCCGCGTCTGATTTGGAGCTCGAGGATAGATCCGATCCGGTGTTCAGCCGGAGCACCGGCAGCAGCAGGTCCTGGCCAGGTCGCAGCATATCGACGATGCTCTGGAGGAGGCCGGGCGACATCGCGGAAGGGTCGATGAAGTGGATCGGGTTGAGCATCCGCTGAATGGCCAGGGCGGGTATGGGGTCCTCCGCGAACTCCGATTCCAGCAAGGACTTAAGACTTCCGTCGACGACCGCGGCGCTCACGGTAAGGCGCAGTTCGTTATCGCGAGCCACCAGGTCCATGATGGGGGCTATGCCGCGTCTGGCCAGCCTTTCGGAGATGAGGAGCACTTCTATGTTCGACACTGTCATCTCCCGGCTGAGCCCTGGAGATAGGTCGGTCAGGGCGTCGTAGGGAGTGCGTCCTTTGGCGCAGTTCGTCCAGAATGACGCTAGCCCGGCGGGCTGGGAGCCCGGCGCGGCGCCGCCCTTGGCAGCCACGGGGTTGGCGAACTGTGCGATTGCCACATAGTCTCCATCATCGTCTATGTCGAAGCCTAGCGCCACGGCGTACACCATGTCATCAGGTTCCTTCCTGTCCCAGCAGCCAGTGGAGACAAGCGCAAGGCAGATAGCGGCGAAAGCTGCGATGAGCCTCATTTGCCTCCCCTTCCTGCGAGGCGGCGCAACAGGTGTCTTGCTATGTGGGAGGCCCACATAAGCGCGTACGGAACGCCGGCGGTCAATGCGATCAGAAGAGGGAAGCCGGGCGGCCGGAAGAACCTGACGAGCTGGAAGGCGTCTTTATACGCGTACACCGAGTAAAGCGCAACCAGCACTCCGAAGATAGGTACGATCTTCCGGTACTCTGCTATCCTTAGGATTTGCGACAACGCCCGGCTTCCGCAGTACACCATGGTGGAACCGCCCGCGAAGAGCCCTAGTCCCCATGCAACTGTACCCAGGATCTCAATACGCTCGATGGTGCGAGTGGGCCTGACCGACCGCGCCATCTTGAGGAATGGGAACAATGATTTTGAGCCGAGGTTGGCGCCGAGCACGCCCACGAGTACGGCCGCGACTATCGCCAGCACTACGCTGGACAGAACTGCCGCCAGGACTACGCTGTGCACCCTCCGGTTTTCCGGTATGAGAAGGGGGAAAAGCATCCCTACCGATACCCACTGAAGCCCGATGCCCAGCGGTGTCCACACGCTGGATAGGACTGGACGAAGGCCTCGCGCAAGCGCCGGCTGGAGGTTGTGTAGGTTGAAGCTGGGCGCGGCTCCTAGCAATGTGAGTGCGACGAACGCCACAAAGATGGGCAGGAATGCATCGGCGGCGCGCCCGATTGGCTCGATACCGAACCACGCCCCCAGGGTGGCCAGGAAGGCCATGGCGACTATGGTGAACCAGATGGGAGTGTTGGGCATGAACGCCACGCGCATCAGCTCCGCGTAGATGCGGATGTCGGTTGCGGCAATGAGCAGGAAGTGCCAGGAGATAACGAGCGAGACTATGGTTCCGAGGAACCGCCCGAGCAGCAGGCGCGAGTAATCTACAACCGTCAAGCGAGGATATCTGGCTGCCAGCCCGGCAACGCCCCAGGCCACGAGTGTGAGCAGCAACCCTGCGATAAGCCCTGCGACCCACGCATCCTGCGCGGCATCGCCCGTGGTGAGCAGCGGGACAAAGGATATCACCACTGTCGTCCGCATCATGAAGAGTATGGCAGTCAGCTGACGGTTGGCTATGACTTCCGCTGTGTTCGCCATTCTCATTGTCCTTCTGTCTTGTTGTCCTGGCTTCCAGGCCGCATCTGTTGGCGCCCCTCGCTTTCGGGGCTTGCGTCCGGGCGCGGCATCTGTCCTCGGGGCGCTCGTATGGGTTCGCGTCCGCCTGTCATCTTGGGCCGCATGGTCTTGGCCCAGTGCCACGTGCGGAATATGTAGTCTTTCCAACCTCCTGTGATGAACGGGGCGACCGGCGCAAGATATGGATGCCCGAAACTGCGTCGGCTGGCCAGGATCAGCACAGCCAGGATGATGCCGTATTCCACCCCGAACAGGCCGATGCTGCCTCCGGCCACGATAAACGCGAACCGTAGCAGCCGCGCGGATATGTCGAAGGAGAACGTGGGCAGGATGAACGAGGCTATTGCTGTGGTTGCGACTATGATGATCACCGATGGCGATACTAGCCCGGCATTGATGGCGGCCTCCCCGAGCACGAGCGCTCCCACTATCGTCACGGCCGACCCCACAGCACGCGGCAGGCGCAGGCCGGCCTCGCGCAGCAGTTCGAAGGTGAGCTCCATCAGGAAGACTTCTACGATTACCGGGAATGGTACGCCTGCCCGATCGCCTACGATCCTGAGCAGCAGTGAGGTGGGGAGGAGTTCGTGGTGAAAGGTGAGGACCGCGACGAACGCGCCAGGAAGAAGTATGGACGTCCAGAATGCGATTACCCGCAGCACTGAGATGACGAACACGATGGGCACCGGCTCGTAGTAGTCATCGGCGGACTGGAACAGCATGCCATAGTCCATAGGCGCCACCAGCGCGAACGGGGAATTCTGCACCATTATGGCAACGCGTCCCTCGAGCAGGTTTCCGACGACTCTATCAGGTCTTTCGGTGCGCAGGATCAGCGGGAAGAACGACAGATGCGTGTCCTGGATGAAGTCTTCCACAGGCCCGGTGCCGAGCACTGAGTCGGTCTCGATACGCTGGATAAGCTGGCGCACCTCGGCCAGGAGTTCCTCGCTTGCCAGGCCCTTGACGTACGCGATTACGAGCCTGGTATGGGTGAGATGCCCCAGGTTGGTCTCTTCAATCCACAGATTGGGCGTGCGGATCCACTGCCGGAGTATGGCGAGGTTGGTTGTGAGATCCTCTATGAAGCCCTGCCGAGGCCCGCGCAGTGTCGTATCTGTGGGGGGTTCTTCGATGGGCCGGGTCTTGAAAGACTGAGCGCTGCAGGCGAGCCCTTGATTGTGGCCGTCTGCCAGGATAACCGCAAGGCCGTTGCTGACCGCCTCCCACATTTCGGTGAAGGACGCGACTGTCTTGATATGCGAAGAACGGAGCAAGTGGGCGCCGAGTTCGGCCATCAGGTCTTGCGCTCGGGCGGCGCCGGCCGCCGACAGGGCGCGCACGATGCTTTCGACGCGTTCCTGATCCACGATGCCCTGAAGATGCAGGACGACCGCGTGCAGGCCCGCGTCGGTCACTATCTGCCTGATGATAATGTCAGGCGAAGGCCCGGCCGCAAGCCTGAGCATGCGCAGGTTGCTGTGTAGGCGAACGTCGAGTGCCAGCCTGTCGGTGACGGCTTTGCGCGCTCCCACATCCAGCGAATCGTCTGCAAGCAGCCCCGGATCGATTCGATCTCGGCCGAAGTGCGACGAATGGTCAGCCGAGGCATCGAAACCACTGCGTCTCGATCGTCTCATCAATCGGGATATGAGTGCCCTGATGAGATTGAACGCCAAGCTCTGCCCGTCTCCTTCTTTGGGCGCGCTGATATTGCCTCAGCTTAGCGTCTCCAATGGAACTGGGCCGCTATTCTCGATTCAATCAATGCCTGTCACGATGATGTTTGGGCGCTATCCCAGCCACCTAGGGTCGAGATAGGTCTTTCCGACGAGCGCCGGCGCCGGCTGGTACTCCTTGACCATCACTTTGTAGTTCAGGGACATTATCGCCATGCGTCTGAGCCAGGCCAGCTCGGCCTGTTCTGCGTCGACGGCGACGATAAGGTAGTCGATGCCGTGGTCGACAGCCATGTTGTTGGCCTGCGCAAGCAACGACTTCACCTCGTCTTCGCGACCTCGACGAGTCACAACGTCCAGCACATTCCATACGTTGATGGCCTCGCCCGGAGCAGGCACTTTGGGAAGAGGGATGAAGCGCGACAGGCCGCGCAATACCGATCCTGCCAGCTCATACGCGCGCGGCATGGCCGCGACTCGCCTAGTGTAGTGGCGGGAGATGTCCCAAAGCTTGAGCGACGATTCCCCGCATTCAAGGCGAGCCACCAGGTAGTGATCGTAGAGACTCTGCATGTGGTCGAAGTCGTTCACAGCAGGCAGCAGGTTGAAGTCGGCATAGTGTGCTCTGAGGGCTGTGTACTCCTGGCGCGCATCGATTCTGCGTGCGACCTTGACTTCCCGCAGCGGCCTTCTGCGGCGGAAAGTCGGGATCGTGAAGAATCGTCTCTCACCGCAGGCCCTGGCGCCCATTCGTTGGGCGATACTGTAGGAACGGCTATTGTCCTCTTTGATCAGGCCGAAGATGAACTCGACGCCCCGTTCCATCAGGCGCTCTTCAAGGCCTCTCCACAGGAAGAACATGGCTCTGGACAGACCTTTGTTGGCCTCCGGGTTAGAGCGCAGATCGAACATGTAGGCGCCCAGATGCTCCTGCCCCTGGATGAGCAGTCGCTGCACGGCTGCTGCCACAACCCCGTGCAGCGCGCCTGTGGCTTCATTCTCGCCCACCAGCAGGATTGTGTCGCTGAACTGCCGCGCTCGACTGAAGAAGCTGTCGCGCTCGTCAATCAGGCGGATTCGGTCGCCCTGCCCTGCCATGGATTCTATCCGAAGCAGCACTTCATCGTCTCTTGGTTCGGCGGGCCGTACTATCACGATAGATCCCTCCTTTCGTTGCGCTATCAGTCGCTCCGACCATGGCCGTTATCGTGCTAGAGCCGCATAGGCGAGCACGCCAACATAGAACAGGAGAAGCGCCACTTTGACCACCGGGGAGTAGAGTATGCCTACTTGGTACTCCGGCTGCCTGCCTGAAGCGGCTCTGGCGCGGGCAAGTACGAAGATGGGAAGTACGGCCAGGATCACCCCTCCAACGGCCCCTGCCGCCTCAATCATGTCGCCAAACTCCAGCTTGCCCAGCAAGACCAGAGCCAGCGACGGGGCTACTGTAACCCCGAAGGCGGCCAGCCTGGCGCGGATATTCCACTCAGAGTCGGCCCTCATGATCTCGACCTCGTTGCCCATGACCGCGCCTGCGCTGGCCCAGAAGGAC
>CAYZHL010000176.1:0-5899 GCA_964478095.1 uncultured Clostridia bacterium
GCCGCCAGGGCAGGCAAGGTCTACGCCCTGTGGCCGCCCACCCTCACGAACCCATTTCTCCGGGATGGCTACCGGGTCATCTTCCCCGAGGGCATCCAGGAAACCTACCTGCCGGCAGTATTGAAGAAATAAGACCTCATGCTCTTCTTCGCGCCCTTTGCGTGAGACTCTACTCCCCAAACCGGTAGGTCGTGATCGAGTGCCCCAACGCGGACGTCAGCGCGCCCTGGCCGCCGTACTTCAGCGCGAAGGGGATCTCCGCGTCGCCGCGGTTCATCACCGCCACGGCCAGCCGGCCGTCCGGGCCGCGGAAGGCGGTCGCTTCCAGCGCATCCAGCGTCGGCGCGGCGGATAAAGCGCGCGAAGTGGCCGATGGCATAGTAGGAGGGGTTGAAGGTCACCCCCGCCAGGCTGCACACCTGTGTGTCGGCGATGATGGGCGCCGAACAGTAATTGCCCACGTGGTTGGGACCGCCCTGCTCGTCCAACACCAGGTTCCAGTCTACCCACCCGACCGTCCAGCGGTTCAGGTCGTTGATGATCGAGCGCGCGTAACGCTCGGCCACGGACCAATCGTTCAGGTGCGGCCCGCCCTCCTGGCAGCCCTCAGTAAACAGCAGCGCCTTATCGGGGAAAGCGTCGTGGACGCGCTGCACGTTGTCAAAATTGTCGCCCACGTACCAGTGGAAGCCGGTCCCCCACACGTATTGGGCCGCATGCGGATCGTCCAGCACTGCTTTGGCCCGCTCGTACATCCGGTCACGGTTGTGGTCCCAGATAATCACCCGCAGGTGGCCCAGCCCCTGCGCCTTCAGCATCGGGCCCAGGAAGTCGCGCACGAAGTCGCGCTCCTCCTCGCCGGTGTACAGGCACGAATCCCAGGTCTGGGTAGCCTCCGGCTCGTTCTGCACCGACACGCCCCAAATCGGGATGCCCTCCTCGGCGTAGGCCCGCACGTAGCGGGCGTAGTAGAGCGCCCAGGCCGCGCGGTATTCCGGCTTCAGCTTACCGCCGAAATTCATCTGCCCGTTGGTCTTCATCCAGGCCGGCGGGCTCCACGGCGAGGCGAACAGCTTGATCGGCCCGCCCGCCACCTGGAGCGCCGCGCGGATCAGCGGGATCAGCGTGCGGTGGTCGCGCTCGATCGAAAAATGGGCCAGGTCCACGTCGCCGTCCACCTCATCGTAGGCGTAGTTGCCCAGAGAAAAATCGCACGAGTTGATGTGCGTACGGCACAGCGTGTACCCCAGCCCATCCTGCGGATCAAAGTAGGCCTTCAGAATGGCCGACTGCGCCTCCGAGTCCATCTTGAAAAACGTTGCCGCGTCCTCACTGTGTATACCGACATTGACCGTCTGGAGCAGCACATGAAGCAGCTGTCGCCGGCCGATGCCAGTCTCATTGAGGAGTATGTTGACGGAGCCCGAAGGTTTGCCCATGTTGACCTGTTCTCGCTGATGACCATGACTCCGTTGCAGGCCGCGCTGAAGGCGTGGCCCGTGGCTGGGGCCTTCGCCAAATGGAGCAAGGTGACGCTCGACGAGTTCGCAGAGCGTTTCCAGGATCCGTTCCTGCGCCGTGCCTTCCCTACCGTGCAGTACGATTTCGCCGACATACCCATGTTTCTTCACCTCAACTTCCTGGCCGGCTGCCAGAACAAGACCCTGGGCTGGCCCAAAGGCGGGGCGCTCTCGTTTGCCCGGAGCATAGCCGATCGATACGAACAGCTGGGCGGAGAGATCCACTATCGCTCGCGGGTGAGCAACATACTTGTTGAGGATAATCGGGCCGTCGGCGTGAACGCAGATGGCGCCGAGCACAGAGCCGACATTGTAATCTCGGCAGCTGATGGCCATTCCACCATCTTCGGAATGCTGGGCGGCAGGTACGCGGACGACCGCATCAGGCGCTTCTACGACGCAGCCCCGCGAAGCCTGGAAATGGCGCTGCAGGTGGCCTTCGGGGTGAACCGCGACATGTCGCACGAGCCACAGGCCCTTGTCTGGTTCCTGCCCGAGCCGGTCACCATTGTCGATAGGGCTCTTGACCGGGTAAGCATCGAGGTCTACAACTTCGACGACACCCTGGCGCCCGCAGGAAAGACCGTAGTAAAGGTGATGCTGAGCGCCTGCTACGACTACTGGAAAGGGCTTCTTGACGCCGACCGGGCCAAGTATGATGATGAGAAACAGCGCGTGGCAGCTGCTGTGCTGAAGTTGCTTGAACAGCGTTTCCCGGGCATCAGCGCACAGGCTGAAATGACGGACGTGGCCACGCCCGTTACCACAGAGCGCTTCACAGGCAACTGGCGAGGGTTACAGGCTTGGGGCGTTCCCGGCGAGCCTTTCGCGATGTTCAAGGGCCTGACCCGTACCTTGCCAGGGCTACGCAACATGTACATGGTCGGGCAGTGGGCTGAGGCCACTATCGGGCTCCCGACCGCAGTGGCGTCCGGTCGACGAGCTGTCCAGAACATCTGCAGGCTGGACGGAAAGCGATTTCGGACGACCACGCTGTCAGAATATTCGAGCGTTCAGCGGGAGGACTGAAGACCATGCAGGACAGGAACACAGCCAAGCAGCCGTCAGTGGGCGCCGACGCCCTACTCCCGGACCATCACGCCCTGTTGTTCTCTGCCCTTGCAAGGAGCATACTCTCTACCTGCGGAGAAGTTGCCGAGGCCATATTGTCGGATGCGGTCAAGTCGTACGCACTGGAGCGTGGCGGGCGCATGAGGAAGAGGGCCATCGCCAACGGCGACGGTACCTCCATGGCGTCATACAAAGCCTATTGCGAGTGGACTGCCCCGCCCGGATCCATCTCCTCCCTGATTGTCACGAAGTCCCCGGTTCTCATTACGCACACGGTCACCTGTCCTTGGTATGAGGCGTGGAAGAGAACCGGACGATTACACGAGGGCGCGTTCTACTGCAGATACGTCGACAAGTATCTAGTCCGGGGTTTCAATGAGAGCCTAGTCCTAGAAGTCAAAACGATGCACGACCCCCGAAGCTCCGGCCGGTGCGAGTTCACATGGAATGGAATAGACCTCACACAGGAGGAGGAAGCCCGCATCAATGCAATGCAAGCTCGCGCAGAGCAAGGCGGCGTCAAGGATTGGCGCTACCACATGGGCCATCTCATAAACTCCTTCGCACGTTGCCTGAGAAGGCACGGCATTGACGAACCGACTGTGCTCATACCGGCAAGGACGGGTTTCGCATCTCTGTGCGGAGATGATGCCGCCAATGTGTTCGACGACTATGGTGAAGTCGACTACGGGGCTGTGTGACATGACAGCCCCTTGCGAACAATCGTAGCGATCGCAACAGGCTACACTGCCGGAGTAGCTTCAGAGGCCTTGATAGTACTTCAAGAGAGCCTGAGTTCCAAGATCGCCCATGCCCTTTTCGGCCATCTCCTTGTACATGGAGAGAACGTGGTTGACGATCCCCATGCTGAGCGACACCCGTTCGGCTTCTTCAGCAGCGATGTTCATGTCCTTGATGTAGTGCTTTATGTAGAACCCGGGGTTGAAATCCCCCTTCAACATGCGAGGCGCCATGTTGCTCATCTGCCAGCTTCCGGCCGCTCCCTGACTTACGCTGTCGAGCATAGTCTGAACATCAAGGCCAACACGCCTTGAATACTCCACAGCCTCACAGACGCCGGCTACCGCCCCGGCCAAAGCAATCTGGTTGGCCATCTTGGTATGCTGCCCGGTTCCAGCGCCGCCCTCATGTATGATGTTCCGGCCCATACATGCGAAAATGGGCTGACAGGCATCAAACGCCTCCTTATCGCCGCCCACCATGATAGACAGCGTGCCGTTCTTCGCGCCTACGTCACCGCCCGAGACAGGTGCATCAAGCGCAAAAACGCCGCGCTCATTCGCCTTTTCATAGATTTTGACAGCCAGAACCGGGCTGCTTGTAGTCATGTCAATTACGTATGAGCCAGGCTTGGCAGTATCAATGATGCCGCTTTCGCCGAAGTATACCTCCTCAACATCCCGGGGATACCCGACCATGGTGATGACTGCGTCTTTCCCAGCAGCGCACTCTTCGACTCCAGGGCACCATGCAGCCCCTTCCGAGATGACGTCTTCCACTTTGCTTTTCGTTCGCGAATAGATGAAGACGTCAAGACCGCCCTTCATCAGATTTCGCACCATTGACTTGCCCATTACTCCAACGCCAATGAACCCAATTCTCTTCATGTTGTTTCACGCTCACTTCCATCTCCCGGACGCGTCGAATCATCCAGGATCGTCCTGCGACTACGATCGATGACATCACACCGGTCAGGGATTCTGCATAGCAGACGGCATTTCCTGCTATACAGAACTCGGCTGGCCGGCTCGCCATGCGTGATCATCCGCCTGTCACTCAATGAATACGGCTGAATACCAGTTGGGCGTTTCGTCTTGGCTCTTGAGAGTATCCAGGGGCAGGCCGAACTGGCGTACGGTCTTGAAGACGTCAATGCCCACACTGTGAAACGCCGGACGTGCCTTCTTGGGATTGACACATGGCTTGCCGGAGAATCCGGCGCATTCCGAGCATATGGCGCAATCGCTAAGCGAAAAGGCCAAGTAGTAGCCGCGCAAGAAGGCTTGGCGTTCAATGCCGAAAGATACGTCCTGCGAAATCCGCTTGTCAGTTGAATGAATGATAATCCCCCAGGAATAGCGGCGCAGTACCTGCTCGTATTCCCAGGGCTTAAGAGAGAGAGGTCGCGAGGGACAAGTGTTCCCATAGCCCCAGTCCCCACAACCAAAAGCGCATTTCAGGATAGTGCGCGGATCGAAGACAATATCGCCGATTTGAAAGGGAACTGCATGATCGGCCCCCCACTGCAGGGCCAGATCCACGAAATAGTTAGCTTCCATCAGCCACTGTACCCCTTTCGACCAAGACCGCACATCTTGACTCGGTCCGTATTCCCGGCCGGGCTTCACAACTGAGTTCCACAACCGACACAGCAAACCCTGTCAGCGCACGCTGAGTCAAGGACGGCCCTATCGACCCGTAAGCCATCAGCTGGAAAGGATCCTGAGCATGGAGTTCATCCCCGCAAAGACAATCATCTCCGGCTATGCCGACGGCGGCTCGCGGTTTGGCGACAATTACAACATGAACATATACAAGGGTTGCTGCCATGGCTGCATCTACTGCGACAGTCGCAGTGAACGCTACCGGATCGAGGACTTCGACCAGGTGCGGGCAAAGGACAACACCGTGGCCCTGATTGCGCTGGAGCTGATTGACGCCCACGGCTTCGGGATTTCCATAGCAACCAAGAGCGACCTGGTGACGCCCCATAGCCTCCAGGCGGTTCTCCGCCATCAGGCGGCTTGCTGCAAACGGCGTTTTCTCCGGGATCCTGACGATGCCGGTGCTCCCGTTCATAGGGGATAATGAAGACAACGTAGTCAACGCAAGGTGCGACGAGTTCGGTATCGTGTACAAGATGGAGGACATCATCGAAGCCTACCGGGAGCCCTACCGCAGCACCCAGCTGTCGCTGTTCTGAATAGGGCGGCGCCCATCAGATCTGCAGGCCCTTGAGCGCCTGCCCCACCTCGTTCGCCATGTCCCATACATTGCAGTCTTGATTTGCGAGAATCGCAACCACAGTGGCGGTATCAGGGTAGTATCTGAGCACACCGTCGACGCCGGGGTTCTCCCCGTCTTTCTGCATATACATGATTCTTCTGCCGCCCGGTTCCAGCGCGAATTCGAATCCATATCCCATCATATAGGTGGCGCGCGCGGTTTGCCTGTACATGATCTTGGGCTTGAACAGATCCTCGGTGAACTGCTTCGACAACAGCCGGTTCGCCACTAGCGCCCGCATGAACAGATCCAGATCGCCCACCGTCGTGTAGGCGCCCGAG
>CAYZHL010000177.1:0-362 GCA_964478095.1 uncultured Clostridia bacterium
CAGGGCCGCGTGTCACAACAGCCAGGAGATCGCTCGTTAGCCTCAGTGGACGCCGGCGCGTCGCAGCCGGAAGATGCCCAAGTGGCCATGGATCAGACGAATGACTCAACAGTCGGGCAAGGCGGTCACGCGACAGATGGGACTTCGGCGGAACGAACGCCGGTTCGCGAGTCTGTTACGGTAAGCACCAAGCGACCGGTGGGCGATACGGGCCGCACAGACGGACATGCGGAACCGAAGAACATGCACACATCTGCGCGGGTTGGACGCAATGAACTCGCGCGACACGGTTCTCCTAGATCGACGAGTATGCCGATCACGGAACCCGGCATGGCGCCGGAGACGGCTGATGCCGCCCATGG
>CAYZHL010000177.1:494-1987 GCA_964478095.1 uncultured Clostridia bacterium
GCCATGACTGCTCGGGTTGAGTCGCTGGCCCGTCATCGTAACCTGCCCAACCCACCGTGGGAGGAAGGGTTGCAGAAGGCTGGACGTCGCGAACCGGAAACCAACGATCGCCCGGACCTGGCAGTGGTTGTTGGCCCAACGCACACGATGATTCCTGCAGAAGGCCCTGAGGTGTCTCAGACGTCCCAGGCTGATAGACCGGCCCTCACGGAGTCGGCGGGATCGTCGGTGATGCATCAGATAGCGGCGCATGTGAGTGCAAGAGCGGCTCAAGGCGGAGGGGAGTTCCGAGCCAGTCTTATCCCGGAGCATCTGGGGAGTGTCCAGATACGGGTCAGGGTGGTTCGAGGTGTCTGCACTGCAGATATCAGGGCCGACGACGCTGAAGTCGCCCGGTACATCGAATCGCACAGCTCCGATCTGAAGGTCAGCTTGGCGGAGCACGGCATAGACCTGTCCGGGCTATCGGTGTCATCCAGATCGAGGGCTCAGGAGGGTTGGGGCGCCGCGACATTGTCCCACTCCGAGTCCGACTGGTCTGCTCCCAGTTGGAGTGGCGCCAATGCTCGGCAACAGTACGCCGCGGCGACCTTCGCCGGCGGCAACTGGAGAGACGGTAGAGGGGAACGCCGGGGGGCGCTCATGGAGAGCAGCGCCGGCATGGCGGATTCGCGCAGCGCAGTAAGGCAATCAGGCAGCCCGAGCCTGGACGAGCCGTTTGCGGCGCGATGGGTCCGAGGGTATGCCCGAATCGATTACCTGGCCTGACGGCCTGAGAGAGGAGGGAGATGAGAGTGTATACTTCCAGAGTCGCCGGAGTGGCTACGTACGACGCGGCAGGGTCGGCAGCGCCCAGGCGCAGCCTGGGCAAGGACGAGTTTCTGCAGATCTTGGTGACGCAACTCCGGAATCTAGACATAGGTGAAGGCGCGTCCAATCAGGAGTTCATAGCGCAGATGGCTCAATTCACGATGGTTGAGGAGCTCCAAAATCTGAGCGCAACAGTGACCGAGATGATGTCGAGGCAGATGATAGCGGAAGCCGGAGGGCTAATCGGCAAGACCATCGAGGCCTGGCCGCCCGGGTACACCACACCGATAACCGGGCGTGTGAGCGCCGTAGAGGTAATAGCCGGGCTTCCGTTTCTGAGAGTAGGCGACATCAGGGTTAGCATGAACCATGTAACGAAGATCTCGTAGGGGTGTGGCGAGATGACGACCGACAAGATAGACAGGCTGAATAACACGCCTGTGAACTCCAGACCTGTCCGTCCGGCGGGTCCGGTGCAGCCCAGAACAGTCCCGTTGCCGCAAGCGGCAGGCAGTGCGCCGGGCGCGACGTTCCAGGAGATGCTCGCCGGTGAGCTGGCATCGCCCGCGCTGCTGAGATTCTCCGCGCATGCGCAGGCCAGAATCACGGCGCGCCGGATGACCCTGGGGGACGAGGAGCTGTCTCGGCTGGCAGTTGGAGTAAACAGGGCCGCAGCCAAGGGG
>CAYZHL010000177.1:1997-5852 GCA_964478095.1 uncultured Clostridia bacterium
TGAATCGCTGGTGCTGGTGGACGACAAGGCCTTCGTGGTCAGCATCAGAAACCGGACTGTTATTACCGCAGTCGACGGCGAGAACATGAAGGAGAACGTCTTCACCAACATCGACTCAGCGGTAATCGTGTGACACCGACTCGACAATCACGTTTCAAGCAGGGCTGGACCTCTCGTAGGAAGCCCTCGGACGCCCGCGACAGGGGCGTCCGCGAGACCCGAAACACTCAAACGGAGGTCGATGAAGATGATGCGTTCAATGTTCGCCGGGGTGTCCGGCACGCGCGCCCACCAAGTGCGCATGGACGTCATCGGCAACAACATAGCCAACGTTAACACCGTTGGATACAAGTACGGCAGAGCAACCTTCCAGGACATGCTTTCGCAGACGCTCAGGGGTTCCATGGCTCCCACCGGCAATCGCGGCGGAGTCGACCCCATGCAGGTAGGCCTGGGGGTCATGCTCAGGTCCATCGACATAGTGTTTACTCCGGGAAATCTAGAGTCCACCGGCAAGCTGACTGACATGGCGATACAGGGTAATGGCTTCTTCGTGGTCCGCGATTCAGCCGGCAGCCTGATGTACACAAGAGACGGCGCCTTCAAGATCGACGCCGCAGGCAACCTGGTGCATCCGTCCACCGGCTATCAAGTGCAGGGGTGGAAAGCCGATGCCACGGGCGAAATCGATCGCAGCATGCCCATTGAGGCCATAGGCATACCGCTTGGAACAAGCATGAGCGCGCAGGCGACGAGCAAGGTGACGTTTGTAGGCAACCTCAATAACAGTACCCAGGTGGCTGGACCGCCAGTCCCGCCAGCTACTGAAACGCCGGCGGACTACAGTACCTCAGTGCCGGTATACGATTCGCAGGGCACGCAGCACACGCTGATCATGGAATTCCGGAAAACCGGCGACAACAAGTGGGAATGGAAGGCGAAATTCGGCTCTGCCCCTCCGGTGATCGGCACGGTGAACTTCGATGAGAACGGGCAGTTTAGCTCGGTCGTTCCTGACCCTCCGACGATAGCTATCGCTGATCCAGGCACGGGAGCCGCTCCGCTGAGCATCACGCCGGATTTCAGCGCCATCACCCAGGTCGGCGAGGAATCGTCGGTCAGTTGGAGCACTCAGAACGGCTATCCGGCCGGATCGCTGGAGACGTTCAACATCGATGATCGTGGGATCATCACTGGCGTGTATTCCAATGGGCAGTACAAGACGCTGGGCCAGATGGTATTGGCGTCGTTTGCCAACTCCGAAGGGTTGATGAGGCAGTCCAACAACATGTATGCAGAGACCACGAACTCCGGCGCGCCGCAGCTCGGCGAGGCGACGAAGGGCGGCAGGGGCGCAGTGCTCGGCACGACGCTCGAGATGTCCAACGTGGACCTGGCGCGCGAGTTCACCGACATGATCGTCACACAGAGGGGTTTCCAGGCCAACTCCAGGGTTATCACGGCTGCTGATGAGATGCTACAGGAGCTCCTGGCGCTGAAGAGGTAACCCGCTTCCCGGGCGGGGCGATCCGCTCCGCCCGGGCTGTTCCCGCAAAAAAGGGGGGCACTGCTCGGTGATAAGAGTAACGAAACTCAATGGTTCGCCGATACATGTTAACGCGGAGCTGATTGAGACGATAGCTTCCACCCCCGACACGGTGATCACTTTGACTAATGGAGCGAAGCTCATCGTCGCAGAGCCAGAGGAGAAGGTCGTCCAGGAGATAATCCGCTATCACCGCCTGATCCACAGGCGGGCAGTGATAGTGAGGAACTGGGCGGACAAGTGATGAGGGGTTAGCATGGATATCGCCACAATAGGCGGATTCGTACTGGGCACAGCATTCATATTGATAGCACTCATGAATGGAAGCGCAGGACTGAGGCCGTTCTGGGATTTCGACTCTGTACTGATAACCATCGGAGGAACGATAGCTGCGGTGATGATAGCGTTCCCTTTCTCAAGGATCAAGGACCTGCCCAGAATCACTGCTATCGCCTTCCGTGAGAGAGAGGCCGACCCTGTTGCCGTCATCGACGGTATGGTGGACCTTGCTGAGAAGGCTCGCCGTGAAGGCTTGCTGGCGCTGGAAGACAGTGTGAACAGGACCGAGGACGAGTTTCTCAAACGCGGCATTCAGTTGATCGTAGACGGCACGGATCCCGAACTGGTGCGCGATATTCTCGAGACTGACCTGGCCTACATCGAAGACCGGCATAAGGTCGCGAAGAGCATGTACGACGCCATGACCGCCTACGCGCCGGCCTTCGGGATGATCGGGACGCTCATAGGCCTAGTGCAGATGCTACGTACCTTGGACAAGCCCAGCACCATCGGGCCTGCTATGTCAGTGGCCTTGATCACGACCTTCTACGGAGCCGTGATCGCCAACCTGATCACTGGCCCTATTGCGAACAAGCTGGCCCTAAAGAGCGGCGCCGAAATCAAGCTGCGCGAGATGATGCTGGAGGGCATCCTGTCCATACAGTCAGGCGAGAACCCGCGCATCGTGGAGGAGAAACTCATGGGCTTCCTGGCGCCGAAGGATCGCGTGCGGGCGCAGGAGCAGTCGGAGGTGCGCAAGGCGGGTAGGCGAGCCAGAACCGAGATGGCCGCAGAGACCGGAGGGGGAGCTGTCGTGAGATGAGCAGGAGGAAGAAGGCAGAGGAATCAGGGGGGCAAGCTCCGGCCTGGATGACTACGTACAGCGACCTGATGTCGCTCTTGCTCTGCTTCTTCGTGTTGCTGTTTGCGTTCTCAACGGTTGACGTCGCCAAGTTCCGCGAGGCACTGATATCCCTGCAAGGGGCCTTGGGTGTGCTGAATCAGGGGCCTGCTATGGCGAACCCGGCAGATCTTCCGATACCTCCTGAGAATCCCGTGCAGATAGGCGAAGACAGCGACGCAGACGCAGCCCAGGGTCTGGAGAACCTGCTGACTCTCAAGGGTCAGCTGCAGCAGTATCTGGAGGAGCGCGGTCTCGACGGCAAAGTGCATCTGGAGTTGAACAGGCGTGGGCTGCTTATCCGGTTCACTGACACGGTTCTGTTCGACCTCGGTCGGGCGCAGCTGCGCCTCGACTCGAGGCAACTCCTGCGAGATATTTCTGAGTTCATCGGCCCCATAAGGAACGAAGTGATAGTTGAAGGGCATACCGACAACATACCGCTTCGCCCTGATGCTCAGTTCGAGACCAACTGGGAGCTGTCGACGGCCCGGGCTACCACGGTCGTGCGGTACTTTATCGAGGAGTTGGGGCTTGCTCCGCAGCGGTTCTCCGCAGCAGGATACGGAGAATACCGCTACGTGATGCCGAACGCGTCAGATGCGAACAGAGCAATGAACAGGCGTGTGGACATTCTCATAGTTGCCATGGATGGCACGGACATCGCCCGGGGCGTGTAGTGTTGCATCCCAGACGGTGACGGTCAGGAGGATCGGGCGGATGCGAAAACGACGAGTGGTAGTAGTCCTGGTAGTCCTGCTGATTGCAGCTGCGATTATTGAAAATAGGAGCAAATAATGAACGAGTTAGTTGTTAGAAGTAATTCAGTTGTCACCACTTACGATGAAGTGGAACGTGCCGCGAAAGCTATGGCGGCGTCAGGATTCTTTACCGACACCAAGTCAATCAGCCAGGCGATTGTCAAAATCATGGCAGGTCAGGAACTTGGCTTTGGACCGTTTGCTTCGATGAACGGTGTCTATATTATTCAAGGCAGGCCGTCGTTCGGTGCAAACATGATGGCTGCTGCTGTCAAGGCTTCAGGTCGCTACAACTACCGCGTGATTGAGATGAGCGACACCAAGTGCGAGATTGCCTTCTTTGAGCAAGGTCAGGAATGCGGCAGGTC
>CAYZHL010000178.1:0-5851 GCA_964478095.1 uncultured Clostridia bacterium
GCCGGCAATCGAGGCCATGAAAAACGGAAGCGTCCGATTCGTGCCCGAGCGCTTCACCAAGACATATCTCAACTGGATGGAGAACGTGCGCGACTGGTGCATTTCGCGGCAGCTATGGTGGGGGCACCGTATACCGGTGTGGTACTGCAATGACTGCGGCCACATGTTCGCCTCGCGCGAAGATGCCGCGGCCTGCCCCAAATGCGGTGGGCGCGTAGAGCAGGATCCGGACGTGCTGGACACCTGGTTCAGCTCGGCGCTGTGGACTTTTTCCACCATGGGCTGGCCGGATGAAACGCCCGAGCTTGCTGCCTGGCACCCGACATCGGTGCTGGTTACCGGGTACGACATCATCTTTTTCTGGGTGGCCAGGATGATCTTCATGGCTCTGGAGTTCATGGATGAGAAGCCGTTTTCCGATGTGTTGCTTCACGGCTTGATCAGGAATGCCGACGGATCCAAGATGAGCAGGTCCAAAGGCACGGGCGTGAATCCGCTGGAGATCATCGATGAGTACGGCGCCGACACGCTGAGGTTTACGCTGATCACCGGCAACACCCCAGGCAACGACATCAGGTGGCGCCTGGAGAAGGTCGAAGCCTCGCGCAACTTCTGCAACAAGATATGGAACGCCAGCCGGTTTGTCATGATGAACTTGGGCGACTTCGAGGCGCCCGCAGGCGGCCGGCTTCCGCCAGACCTTGAGCTGACGGTGGCCGACAGGTGGATGTTGTCCCGCCTCAACCGGACGGCAGACCAGATGACGCAGCAACTCGCCAGGTACGACCTGGGCGAGGCGGCCCGGACCATCTACGACTTCATCTGGGGCGAGTACTGCGACTGGTACATCGAGATCGCCAAGCGACGGCTGTACGACGAAACCGATGCGCCGGGCCGCCGCACCGCGCAGCACGTGCTTTGGAAGGTGCTCGACGGAGCACTCAAGTTGCTCCATCCGTTCATGCCCTTCATAACCGAAGGCATCTGGCAGCACCTGCCGCACGAAGGCGACAGCATCATGGTTCAGGCCTGGCCGCGCATGGATGAAGCATGGCTCGATCCCGAGGCCGAGTCGGAGATGGCGATGATCATGGAGACTGTACGCGCCATCAGGAATGTGCGGGCCGAGTTCGAAGTGGCTCCCTCGCGCAAGGTAGATGCCATCTTCCACGCGGATGGCGAGGTCGCTGCAGCCCTCGCCCAGAATGCCGACGTGCTGATCCACCTTGCAGGGCTGGCAGGGGTCAGGATGGAACCGGCAGCAGCGCCCAAGCCCGAGAAGGCCGCTGCCGCCGTGGCGCCCGGAGTCGAGGTCTACCTGCCGCTGGCAGGCATGATCGATATCGGTAAGGAGATCGAGCGCCTCCGCCGCGAGCTCGACGGCTTGCAGGCAGAGACGGCGAAGGTTCAGGCCAAACTGGGCAACGAATCGTTCGTAGCGAAAGCTCCGCCCGAAGTCGTGCAGAAACAGCGCGACAGGCTAGCCGATCTCGAGGACCAGCTGACTAAAGTGCAGGTCCGAGTGGCGCAGCTCGAATCGTAGATGGCCGCCGATTGCGCGACGGACACGAACGCGGCCACGGCGGCCTGCGCCGAACGGCTGCGGCGTATAGACGGCATTCTCGTGGAGATGTATGGGCCCAAGCCCTTGACGCCTCATGGCGATGCCTTGGGCGAGTTGGTCCATATCATCCTGACCCAGAACACGTCGGACGCCAATTCTGACAGGACTTACGCGGCGCTCAGGGCGGCGTATCCCTCATGGGAACGGCTAGCCCTGGCGCCGCCGGGCGATATTGCGGACGTAATCCGCATGGGCGGACTGGCCGACATCAAAGCCGTGCGTATAGCAGATGCCCTGTGCAGGATAGAGGCTGACTTCGGCTGTATGAGCCTGGACGCGCTAGATGCCGTGGAGGCGACTGACGCCTTCAGCTACTTGACATCGCTGCCCGGCGTGGGCCCGAAGACCGCCGCCTGTGTCCTCCTGTTCGCGCTGGGCAGGCCGGTCTTCCCTGTCGACACTCACGTCCACCGCGTCAGCAACCGCCTTGGGCTAGTTGCCACGGCTAACCCAGCGGCTACCCAGGCCCTGCTGATGCCGGCTGTGCCTGCCGATATTGTGTACCAGCTGCACATGAACATGGTGACCCATGGGCGCAAGACATGTAAGGCAGGCCGTCCCGCATGCGACCGGTGCCTACTGCAGCCGGAATGCGATTGGGCATGCGTCCGGGCTCAGGCTGTGGCTGATGGCGAGACTGATTACGCGCCGCCAAAAGGCGCAGGTGATGATGGATGAACTATGAAGGGACCATGGATTACCTGGCCGCCCTGGCCAGGTTCGGGGTGAAGCCGGGCCTCGAGCGCACCGGCGCGCTTCTTGATTTCGCCGGCCGGCCCCAGCGGCAGATGAGACATGTGCACATCGCCGGCACCAACGGGAAGGGCTCAGTGGCAGTGATGATCGAGGCCGTGCTAAGGGCCGCAGGCTACAGGACAGGGCTGTACACCTCTCCCCACCTCCAGAGGTACACCGAGCGTATCCGCGTGTGCGGGCAGGAGGTACCCCAGCGGGAGCTGGCCGCGCTCGTCACGTCACTTGCGCCTGCCGTGAGTCGGCTTGCGGACGACCTTTCTATCGGAGCGCCCACAGAATTCGAAGTCGCCACGGCAGCCTGCTTCCAGTGGTTTGCGAGCCAACGAGTGGAGATCGCCGTGGTGGAGGTGGGCCTTGGGGGCAGATTCGATTCGACCAACGTTGTCACGCCCGAGGTGTCGGTGATCACCCACATAGCCATGGACCACATGGACAGGCTGGGGAACACCCTGGCCGAGATCGCGTCGGACAAGGCAGGGATAATCAAGCCCGGCGTGCCGGTGGTAACGGGCCCACAAGAGCCGGAGGCTATGACCGTGCTCGAGGCCGCGGCACAACGCGCGGGCGCGCCGCTGACCGTGGTGGGCAGGGATGTTGGCTTCGATGTCGTATCAATCGACATAAAGGGCACTACTGTCGACATGGATCTGCCATTGTTCGGCCCTGTTCGAGCTACTACAGGCCTTGTGGGCGAGCATCAGGCCGCAAACTGCGCTACGGCTGCCGCAGCTCTGGGCGTGTTAGCCGGCATCGGTGCGCCGCCGGCAGTCGTATCTACGGACCATCTTCGCCAAGGTCTGGCCGAGGCCGCCAATCCGGGCCGGTTCGAGATAGTGGCGAGCGACCCGTTCGCAGTGATTCTGGACGGCGCGCATAACCCCGACGGAGCCAGAGCGCTGGCCGCTACGGTTGAACGCGTCCTCCCAGGGCTCCGCCCAAGGGTACTCGTTGTGGCGTGTTCGCGCGACAAGCATATAGGCGAGATGATGCAGTCGCTCGCTCCATGCTTCGACGTGGTGGTAGCAACAGCCGCCGCGCATACCAGGTCCGGGGCTGCCGATCCGGAAGGATTGGCGACTGCCGCGCGGGCAGTATGGGAAGCCGGGGCGCTGAGGGGAGGGGCGGGCGCCGGGCCGGGGCCGCGGCAGGGAGCGGCTGCGGAGCCGGGTCCGGAGGCTTACGTGAAAACGCCGGCCCACGATGCGGTCCGGCTGGGGCTGGGAATCGCCCGCCAGAGGCATGCGGCGGCCGTAGTCGTTGCAGGATCACTGTACCTAATAGGCGAAGTACGCGATATCTGGAGAAGCTGAGCGGACTAAGCTCGCCGACCAGGCCGGTCGAGCGACTCAGGAGACCAAATGGACGGCACAACGCAGATGATAGACCAATTCGCGCTGTCAAGAGTGACCGTGTTTGTGGGCGCATTCGGCTCGGGCAAGACTGAGCTTGCGCTGAATTTCGCCATCCGTCTAGCAGACGCGGGCAGCGCCGCAGGCAGCGCTTCGGGCGACTGCGCCGGCGACTGCGCGACCCGGGCAGTGCTTGCCGATATCGACATACTTAAGCCGATGTTTAGGTCACGTGAACTCGGCGCGCAGCTGACGGCAAGGGGTGTTCGCGTAGTCTCCGGCGCTCCGGACTACGAGATGGCGGATGTGCCGGCACTGTCGCCTGCGATATATGGCGCGATTGAGGACAAATCCGTGCCGCTTGTGATGGATGTGGGGGGCGATGACGACGGCGCGCGCGCCCTCGGCAGATTCCGCTCGCACCTGGAGCGGGCCGGGTACACGCGGGTGACGGTGGTGGAGGCAGACGGGCCGGGTACGACATGCTGTACGTAATGAACACATTGCGGCCGTTTTCGTCTGAGCCGGAAGAGATCATCACGATGCTGCGCGCAGTGGAGAATGCCTCGCGCCTCAGCTGCACTGCCCTGGTGTCCAATACCAACCTGGGCGCAGCAAGCACGGCCGAAGAGGCCCGCGCGGGCCTGGGCATAGTCAGGCGTGTATCAGGGATGGTGGGGATCCCGGTGAGGTTCTTCACCGTTTCCCGCGGCGTGGCGCAGTCTTCTCACGAGTCAGTGCGCCGCATCTCACTTGATTCGGGCATCCCGGCATTTGTCATTGACAGGCTGGTCTTGCCTCCGTGGGAGCGCCCTTGCGAGGAATGAGTGCTGCTAGTCAAGAATAGATGTATCTACTGAGGCGGGGCCATGCCCCGTGGTGCATGAACTGAGCTAGAAGGAAGGGATCTGTTATGCCGGTGAAAAGGTCATCCACAGGCGGCGCGCTCTCCTGGGTTGTCGCAGTCGTCGTGCTGGGTGCGGTGGCAGTCGGGGCCGGCTGGCTGATCGGGCAGCAAGCCCTAAACTGGTGGAACCCCGACCGAAGCTCGTCTGCGAAGACCGACTCGGAGGATACGGGCTACAGCTACTATCCATGGAAGGACACGTCGACTGATACCTCCGGGCAGACTGCGTCCTCAGGCGCCGCCCAGACGCAGGCCCAGACGCAGACCCAGGCCCAGGCCCAGGCCCAGACCACGACTCCGGCAATAAGCCTGCCTCAGAGCACCGTGCCGTCGACAACTCCGGCCGTCAGTTCGGAGACGGGCAAGTTCTACAGGGTGCGTGTCGGATCGTTCGCCACACGCGAGGCCGCGACGGAGACTGCGATGGAGCTTGAGGCGCAGGGTCATCCGATCTTCGTAACTGGCGGCGGGCCATGGTCGGTGCAGGTAGGAGCGTTTGCGAAGAGAGAGAACGCCATCGCGCTCTCGGATCGACTCGCCAACCAGGGCTACGATGTGACTATTCACGAGTAGGCCCGATAGCCGATGGACGATACAGCCCGGCCGGCTTTGCGCTGGCCCGCCGGCCGGGTCCGGTGTCGCGTGGCGCGGCGCGGCGCCGCTTTGATGGAGGCGATGCACTTGAAACTAGAAGAGATAGCCAGGCTGATACGGGCTAACGTTATCGCCGGCGCGGACAAGCTGTGTACTCTGGACATCGACACCGCTTGCGGCGCTGACTTAATGAGCGATGTGCTGGCGTTCTGCCATGAGCGAACCCTGCTTTTGACCGGCCTGACTAGCCCTCAGGTGGTCAGAAGCGCCGAGGTGGCGGGATTGTCGGGCATAGTGTTCGTCCGCGGCAAGAAGCCGGGCGACGACGTGATCGAGCTCGCCAATGCGCTGGGCATTCCTCTGCTCGCCACTGACTACCCCATGTTTGAAACGTGCGGAATGCTGTACAGGGCGGGCATAGGCGGCACTCATCGCTTTTCGCGGGCGGAGGGGACAAGCTGTTGACCGCGAGGGATCAGCATGCCCTGGAAATGGACTTCGCAGTGGCGCGACATGACTTCGCAGCCGCGGGCGAGGTCGCCAGTCGAGTCAAGCAAGTCTTGCGACAACTTGGCATTGCGTCCGAGCTTGTGCGTCGAGCAGCCGTGGCCACGTACGAGG
>CAYZHL010000179.1:0-1157 GCA_964478095.1 uncultured Clostridia bacterium
CTTCAGCAGGCGCGATCTCGCCGACATGCTGGACCTGGCGGAATCCGGCATCCGCAGGCTCTGCGACATGCAGAAAGAAGAGTTGGGTGCGCTGGCCGAGAGGATCGGCTGTGGCGGCAGTGTAGGCGTCGGGGGAGGCAAGTAATGTGTCGGCTAGTAGTTGCCACCAGGAATCGGGGAAAACTAGCTGAGATCCGCGAGCTGCTCTCTCGGCTCGACGTGACCGTGGAAGCCCTGGACGATTACCCCGGCGCCCCTGAGCCTCGGGAGACCGGCGCTACGTTCCGCGAGAATGCCGTAATCAAGGCCGTGGCGGCTGCCTCATTCACACGCGAGGTGGCGGTGGCCGACGACTCCGGCCTCGTAGTGGATGCTCTGGGAGGAGCGCCGGGCGTGATGTCGGCCAGATACGGGGGCGATGGAGCGTCCGACCAGAACAAGTACGAGAGGCTTCTCGCCCAGATGGCGGGCATCCCCGACGCCGAGCGGTCGGCAAGGTTTGTGTGTGTTATCGCCGTGGCCTCGCCGGACGGCCCCGTCAGCTCAGCTGAGGGCGTTGTAGAGGGGATGATCGCCCGCGCCCCGCGCGGAACGGGCGGATTCGGGTACGATCCGGTCTTTCTCATTCCGGAGCTCAGTATGACCTTCGGGGAGTTGCCGTCTGCTGTGAAGAACACCATGTCACACCGAGCACGGGCGCTTGCGGGCGCCGAACCTCTCATCCTCGAGGCCCTCTCCCGATGGAACTCACGCCGAAGGGCTGATTCTTGACTACCCCGCCATCGCGCGAGTCGCTGATCTTTCCATTGCGGCAAGATATGCCCCCTCCGAGCCCCTTATGTACTGTCCCAATTCGCGGTTGATGCCGGGCCCGGCCGGCATCGGGCGGGCTTCTCTTCACTGGGCTTGAGGCAGGCGGTGGGCGCCTCGGAACCGGCGCCGGCGGTGGGTGAGCGTTGACTGGCCCCTGGGGCTGTGGTAGACTCGGTATGTGCCGGGGCGTAGCTCAGTTTGGCAGAGCGCATGGTTTGGGACCATGATGTCGCAGGTTCAAGTCCTGTCGCCCCGACCACTAAGTTGGAATTCAATATGGCCCCAACGGTGATGACGGAGAGTAGTAAGGCCGGCAACCGCTCGGCCAGGGAGGGTGCGCCGCG
>CAYZHL010000179.1:1186-1898 GCA_964478095.1 uncultured Clostridia bacterium
CCGTTACAGGGGCAGGGCATCAAGCGTGCCCGAGATAGAGGCCTTGCGGCGAATATGGGTGGTACCACGTAGTCTGCGACTTGCGTCCCATGCGCAATTACGCAGGCTTTCTTGTTTTGGAGGCGACGCCGTCTATGGATCGGAGGCAGCTCCGGCGGATCCGTCTTGACCAACTGCTGGTAGAACGGGGACTCTTCCAGGATGTGAGGACGGCCCAGGGGTGGATCATGGCAGGAAACGTCATAGTGGACGAGGTGCGGGAGGATAAGCCGGGAACGATGGTGCACGCGTCCGCCGACGTTCGCGTGAAAGGCATGGACCTTCCGTACGCCGGCCGGGGCGGACTGAAGCTCGCAGCTGCCCTGGACACGTTCGCAGTGGATGTTCGCGGCCGAACGGCAATCGATGCCGGCGCCTCGACTGGCGGGTTCACTGACTGTCTGCTCAAGCACGGCGCCGCTTTGGTCTACTCCGTGGACGTTGGGTTCGGGCAGCTCGTGGGCAGGCTGAGGCAGGATCCGCGAGTGCGTAATATGGAGCGGACCAACATCAGCGATGTGACTCCGGATATGCTCGATCCCCGGCCGTCGTTGGGCGTGATCGACCTTTCGTATCTGTCGCTAGTAGTGGCCATGCCCATAGTGGCGAATCTTCTCGATGCGGGCCGGGAGCGTGAGATTATCGCGCTGGTGAAGCCGCTTTTCGAAGTCCC
>CAYZHL010000179.1:1908-5785 GCA_964478095.1 uncultured Clostridia bacterium
CCCGTCGGCCACTTCGGACCTGACTCGAGAGCAGTATCACGCGGCCGTGCGCAGAGCGCTCTCGGCCGGCGCTACAGCGGGGCTGGCGCCCCGGGCTGTCATGGCTTCGCCAGTGCTGGGGTCACGAGGTACGCTGGAGTTCCTGGTTCGGTATACGGCAGGGCAGGGCCTTGAGCGCGACTCCGTGTTGGCACAGGTGGGCGAAGCGGTAAGGGCTGGTATGGACCTTCTGAGCAAGGCACAAGGATGACAGGAGTGGTGCAGCATGCGAGATAGACTGGAGACGCTTGTAGAGCGTGCGCTGTCGTCGATAGAGTCGGCAAGATCCGCCGAGGCGCTCGAAGAGGTGCGCGTGAAGATCCTTGGAAGGAAGGGCGAGTTGACCTCCCTGCTGAGGCAGATGAAGCAGATAGATCCTGACGACCGACCGGCATTCGGCGCCATGGTCAATGCGGCGCGAGATCGGTTGCAGCAGGAACTAGAGCGTAGGGTTCAGGCCATGGAGGCCCGGGAACGGGCCCGAAAGCTCGAATTGGATACTATCGACGTGACGATGCCGGGCAGGATTCGCCCAGCGGGAGCTCTGCACCCTCTGACTCAGGGCATACGGGAGGTCACTCAGATCTTCGTGCAGATGGGCTTCACTGTTGTCGAGGGGCCGGAGATTGAGACGGACTTCTACAACTTCGAAGCCCTGAACACGCCGCCGTTCCATCCTGCCCGGGATGTGCAGGACACCTTCTACGTCAACGATTCTGTGTTGCTGCGCACGCAGACATCACCCATGCAGGTCAGGCAGATGGAGCGACAAGCCCCGCCGGTTCGGGTCGTGGTGCCGGGAAAGGTGTACCGGCGTGACCCGATGGACGCAACGCATTCTCCTGTGTTTCATCAGATTGAGGGGCTGTTGGTGGACAAAGACGTGACGTTCGCCGATCTTGCTGGAACGCTCACTCAGTTCGCCCGGAGTTTCTACGGAAAGGATAGAAAGGTGAGGTTCAGGCCTCACTACTTCCCGTTCACAGAGCCCTCAGCCGAGATGGACGTATCGTGCGCTCTGTGCGGGGGTCAGGGGTGTCGGGTGTGCAAGTATGAGGGATGGATAGAGATACTCGGATCAGGCATGGTGCATCCCAACGTGCTCAGAGCTGTAGGCTATGATCCGGAAGAACTGACGGGTTTCGCCTTCGGAATGGGCGTGGAGCGGATAGTGATGCTCAGGTATGGTTTCGACGATATGAGGCTTCTATACGAAAATGATCTCCGGTTCCTCGGGCAGTTCTAACGGGGCCGACGAAAGGGGTGCTGGCGAATGCGTGTTCCATTGCGATGGCTGAGAGAGTATGTTGACATAGAGCTTGAGCCTGAACAACTTGCGGATGCCCTTACCATGAGCGGGACGAAGGTGGAAAGCATCGATAGGGTTGGCGGCGGCCTGAAACGCGTGACGAGCGGGCGCGTTGTGTCGGTCGTTCCTCATCCCGAGTCCGGCCGCCTGCTAGTTGTTGAGCTGGATATCGGCCCGCGCCAGGCGCCGAAGCGCGTGGTGACGGCCGCGACGAACGTGGCCGAGGGCTGTGTTGTGCCTGTAGTGCTCGCCGGCGGGTCGCTAGTTGATGGGGAAGAGATCGGGGAGATGGAGTTTGAGGGCGTCAAGTCCGAAGGCATGCTTCTGTCCGCCAAAGAACTGGGCATCTCTGAGGACGGCTCGGGAATCTTGCTTCTGCCGGACTCGGTGAAACCAGGCGATGACATAGTAGAATCGCTGGGCCTGTGTGATGACGTGCTGGAACTCGAGATCACTCCCAACCGGCCGGACTGCCTGTGCATGTCCGGGGTCGCCCGCGAACTGGCCGCGATAACGCGCAAGCCGCTGCGTATGCCCATGGCGGCGTGTGTTGAAGTGACTCAACCTGCCAGGGACATGATCAACGTGGTGATTGAGGCGCCTGATCTGTGCTACAGGTACTGCGCAAGGGTGATCCGGCGCGTGCGTTCCCGGCAGTCGCCCATATGGATGCAGGCGCGTCTTGCGGCTGCAGGGGTCAGGCCGATCAGCGCAGTGGTGGACGTGACCAACTACGTGATGCTCGAACTCAACCAACCCCTTCACGCCTTCGACTACGACCAAGTCGCCCAGCGCACAATCATCGTGAGGCGCGCCCGAGAGGATGAACGGCTGGTTACGCTGGACGGAGCCGAGCGGGAGCTGAACTCCGACATGCTCATGATTGCCGATTCCGAAAGAGCGCTGGCTGTGGCTGGCGTCATGGGGGGGGTGGCCTCCGAGATAACCGAGAAGACTGAAACAGTGTTGCTCGAATCGGCGTGCTTCGCAAGGCAGAGCGTGTGGCGCACTTCCAGAACTCTGAAGCTGCGCACGGAGGCGTCGTCGCGATTCGAGAAGGGGCTTGACCCGGTAGCGGCGCCGCCTGCGCTGGACCGCGCTGCGGGCCTGCTGGCCCAGATGGGAGCTGGCGAGGCATGTAGCGGCATTGTCGAAGTCTACCCATCGCCGCAGGCGCCCGCGGTCGTAGAGACTACGGACAGATGGATCGAGCGCCGTCTGGGCGCAGGGATCGGGGCGGACCGTATTGCGGACTGCCTTACCAGGCTCGGTTTTGGCGTGTGCACTCAGGGTGTGCCGGATGGAGCGACGAGGATGATCGTGAGCGTCCCCTCTTTCAGAGGCGATGTCCGGCAGCCCGTAGACCTCGTGGAAGAAGTAGCTCGCGTCTGGGGATACAACGAGGTGCCTGCCGCAATCCCCGAGGGCACGCTTCCGGGCGGGTATTCGGACGAGTATGCCTTTTTCGAACGGGTGAGAGAGGCTCTGGTAGGCGCAGGCGGCACTGAGGCTCTCACGTTCCCGTTCATGTCGGAGGCAGACCTCGGTATGATGGGGTTTGCGCCCGATGACTCAAGGCGCATGGCTGTGCGGGTGGCCAATCCGCTGGCGGAAGAGCAGTCGCTCATGCGCACCACGATGTACCCGGCGATGCTGGCGGCTCTACGGACCAACGTCAACAGGAGAAGGCGAGGGGTTTTCCTCTTCGAGATCGGCAGAACGTACTCTCCCACCGATGCAGTCAGGTTGGGAGTCGAGCCCGCGCGCGGCGAAACACCTGCACTGGAAAGATCCGTGCTGGCAGGAGTGATGTCCGGCGTCGGCGACGGCGGAACCTGGTATGCGCCTGAGAGACGATACGATTTCTACGATGCCAAGGGCGCCGTTGAAGGATTGTGTGCACGTCTGCATATTGACGGCGTGACTTTCAGCCGAGCCGAGTGTCCGCCCTTCCATCCCGGCCGAACCGCGGCAGTAGTACGAGACGGTGTGCGACTGGGTACAGTCGGGCAAGTGCATCCGCTCGTTGCGGGCAGCTACCAGGTACCCGAGGCCACTATGCTATTCGAGTTGGACATGGCTCTGCTCATGGAGGCTGCGCAGAGTCCACGCGAGTATGCGCCGCTGCCGAAATACCCGGCAGTCGAGCGCGATATCGCCGTAGTTTTGGGACGCGATGTCGCATCCTGTGATGTCGAACGCGCTATCCGCAGGGCAGGGGGCGCGCTTGTGGAGTCCGTGAGGCTGTTCGATGTGTATGAGGGCCCACAGGTCGGAGAGGGCAGGAGAAGCCTAGCATTCTCCATCACCTATCAGGCCGCAGATCGTACGTTGACGGACGCCGAGGTCAACGAGGTGCATGACGCAGTGCGGGCAAGCCTTGCGCGGGAGCTCTTCGCGGTGCTTCGCTAGGGCCAGCCCTTGCCGGGCACGGGGCTCCGGAGGCTGCAGGTCGGAGGTTGCAGGATATCGCTCAGGTTTGGCAAATTCCCATAGATGGCGGCGGGCCCGATCCCGCATGACAGAGTC
>CAYZHL010000180.1:0-2749 GCA_964478095.1 uncultured Clostridia bacterium
TGACCCTGTCGCCTATGTGACAATTGCCGACCGTAGGGTTTTCCGGCAGGCGCGAAGAGGCCCTGCTAAACACAGGTTTGGCATCATCCCCCTGCGTGCGGCCGCTTTAGCGCCCAACGAGAACGGCCCGGGGCAAACGGGAACTCGGCGTGGAATCCTCGGCCAAGACCTACTGGAAGAAAGCTGGGATGCCATATCGTAGCGTCAGCGGGGTTCGAACGATCGAACGAGTCAGGAATTGCGCCGTGCCCGGTGTTATGCTAGAATTGTAACGCGCCGCAAGCGCGGCGCTGCGGTGGGGCGTAGCCAAGCGGTAAGGCACGGGACTTTGGATCCTGCATTCGGAGGTTCGAATCCTCCCGCCCCAGCCATATGCCAACTGGAAGCATGACTGGAAGCATAAAATGTTCGGCAGGGCTGCAGCCCTGCCATTTCATTTACTGGCCTAGTGCTTTTGCTGTCCTAATGCTCTTTACTGGCCTTGTGCTTTCGCTGGCCGCGTATGTGTCTCATGTGTCTGCCGCGCGCGACTATCGCCGTCTCTGGCCGATACCTACCCGTACCTACCCGACCCACGCGATAGCCTCGATTTCGACCCGACCGTTCTTCGGAAGCCTCGCCGCCTGGAAGGCTGAACGCGCAGGCGGATCGGCCTTGAAGTACGAGGCGTATACCTGGTTCATCGCGGCAAAGTCATCCATGTTTGCTAGGAACACAGTGGTCTTCACTACCGAATCCATGCCGGCTCCCGCCTGCGTCAGGACTGCTTTGACATTCTCTAGGCACCGTGCTGTCTGCTCCTCGATTCCGCCCTCGACAAATGCTCCGGTAGCAGGGTCCAGAGGCAGTTGCCCCGACACGAATAGCAGATTGCCCACTCGAATGCCCTGAGAGTAAGGTCCGACGGCCGCGGGAGCGGCCTCTGTGCAAACGACGGTCTTCATGTATATCCCTCCACACTATTGGGCTTCAGCCTGTAGATTTGGCCTTTGGCCCTTAGCCTTAGGCCTCTACCTTAGCTCTCAGCGGCTCCCGGCAGAGCGCGGCAGGCCAGTTCATAGTCGCTGGGCTTGTCGACGTCTACTCCGATCTCGGCATAGGGAACGATTACGCCCCTGCCCACGATGTCTAGCCATGTTTTGGCCTTCCGCTCTACATCCGCTATGGCAAGGCGCCCGATCAGGTACTTGATTATGAACGGCAAGCCCAACATCGACAGGAGAGCAAGGGGCTTCTTCCTCATGCCCAGAGCCTGCCTGATTACATCGTGGTTGCGCCTGACGACTTCTGGCTCAACCATAAAGGCGTTCCCCCCGGTTACAACCGCGTCTGCCATGTTTATGTATGTCCGCTGCACTCCGGGAAACCGGGCTTCATTCACTGATTTTGGGACAAGCGCGTAGTGCACTTGCGCCGGCATTTCCTCGCATAGCCGAATGAACCCATCAAGCGCCTCGCCTGTGATGAAAGGTATGTCGGAAGACAGCGCCAGCGCCTTCTTGGAGTTGGGAACCTCTTCGATTCCAGCCATGAGATTGTCGATCATGCTTCCACGCTGCTCAACCAGGACGACTCTGTTGCGCTGGGCATCCGGGAGGCCCTGAATGATGTCGCGCAGGGCGTCGCAAGGACCGACTATCACAATCCGATCCACGCGCTCTGCCTGAAACACGCCCTCAAGTACCCATTCCAACATGGTCTTGCCGTTGATGAGAATCAGCGCCTCGTACTCGGCCTGTGACACCTCGGCAAGACGTCCTTTGTTATCGGCCCCCGCCATGATGACTGCATCCGCTCGCATTGCCATCGTCAATCTCATCTCCCCACAATAGGGACTGGGTTGCTTCGGTCCTGTAGTCATACTATTCGGTCACTCCAGCCTATCAGGATCCGGAGTCGCCGATGCAGGCGGTGTTCGGGATGTATGGCTCGCCTGGCCAGGCGAGCCATACATCCCGAACACCGTAGGGCCACTGCCGCTCATCAGTGAGCCGATGGCGCCCACCTGTATCATCAGCCGTTTCATCTGCACGATCTGTCCATATCGCTCGTCGATCAGCGGCTCGAAGTCGTTGCTCATGAGCGAGCAAACGCGCTGCAAATCGCTACTAGCATCAGCGCATTCAGCACGAGATCGGGCCAGAGAGAGCACCTCAGCCAACCTCCGAGCAGTGGATCGCGCCGGCGGGCGAACCGCATCGGGCTCCTGCGCATCACGGCCTTCATGCCCGACGCCCTTCGCAAACCGGGCATCCCACATCGCGTACGCGTCCGACGTGGACACGGCGAAGCCGGGAGTAACGAGCAGTAACCCAACCCCCCGCAGGCCTGGCAGCGGCGTGAGCCGGTCGCCGATGCCCTGCGCGAACGCGGCATGCACCGGTGCGGAACGGTCGGCATCATCTCCCGCGAGATCGTGGTTCATCAGGCAGAACGGAACATCCGCACCTATCGATGCGCCGATGGCCATCAGCTTTTCCCGGCCATATGGCCTTCCCCACAGCTGATTCATGGCCACGAGCACCGCCGCTGCATCTGCGCTTCCGCCTCCGAGCCCTGCGCCCACCGGAATGCGCTTTCGTATGCTGATGCTCACAGACTCGTGACGCCCCAGGGACTCCAGAAAGGCCTGAGCCGCTCGGAATGCAACGTTGCCCCGACCACACGGCACACCGGAGACATCCAGGTCAGCGTCGCCTGTGACCGTCACTGTGATCACCGGCCTACAGACGCGGCTGACGGGGCGTCT
>CAYZHL010000180.1:2909-4782 GCA_964478095.1 uncultured Clostridia bacterium
GGCCCGCGGCGCCTGCTCCTGCCCGTGCCCCTGCGTATGTGCGCCTGCATGCAATGCTTTCGTCCTCGCCCTCATCCTCGCCGCCCGATGTGCCGCCGCGCCGCCACTCCTATTCGCCGAAACGCGTCGGCCCCACTGGTCCGCTACGATCCTGCGCTGCGCTGCGCTGCTACTTTCGCCTGAGCAATCGTGCAAAGAACCCCACTATGGACCGCCAGGCTCGCACCAGTACGTTGGCCCGCGCCACGTCTGACTCGGCTACCGCTCTCACTGAGCGCAGTTCGTCGCCGGCGGCAGTGCGTACCACAGCGCGTCCAAGCGTCTGTCCTTTCTTTATCGGGGCCGTGATTTCCTCCTCGACGGGCTCGAACTCTACGCTCACTTCGGCAGCGGTCCCTCTTGGAATCAGCGCAGTGACGTCTCCTGCGGCCACTACGGCCACGTCAGGGCGTGCGGCAGTCTGTACTCGCAGCGTCCCCACTTTCGCGCCCGTCTCGGCAAGCGTGGCTCGCTCGAAGTTGCGAAACCCGTAGTCCAGCAGCTTGCCAGTTTCTGCCACACGTTCTTTTTCGCCCGTAGTGCCCATGACCACCGCGATTAGGCGCACACCGCCGCGCTCTGCGGTACCTGACAGGCAGTATCCGGCTTTGTCGGTGTGGCCGGTTTTCAGGCCGTCCGCGCCCTCATACTCCTTGATGAGCCGGTTCGTATTGAACAGATCATACGTGCCGTCTCGCATCTTGCCTATCCAGGTGCTAGTCCACTCCAGCACCTCGGGGTAGGCAACCAGTTCCCGCGACATGACTGCAATGTCGGCCGCCGTAGTGTAGTGATCCGGGTCGTCCAGGCCCTCAGGGTTAGTGAAGTGGGTGTTTTCCATCCCGAGTTCCCGGGCGCGCTCGTTCATCATCCGCACAAAGTCGTCGGCTGTCCCGCCCACGTATTCGGCCAGCGCGAAACTGGCATCGTTGGCAGACCTTATGGCAGTAGCGGCCATCAGGTCGTGCACCGGCACCCGCTCTCGTTCCTTGAGGTAGACCTGTGAGCCTCCCATTAGCGATGCCTCGGTGCTCACCGTGACCACATCGTCAAGGGATATTCTGCCAGCGCGGAGCTGCTCCATGACAAGCAGCATTGTCATGATTTTGGTGATAGACGCCGGCGCCATGCGTTCTTCAGAATTGGCCGCATACAGAATCTGGCCGGTAGAAGCATCTACTAGCTTGGCGCTCTTGGCGGCGATCGTGGGAGGCGGGGGCATAGTGGCGCCTGCCGCCGGACTGACGCCCAGCGTCATGCAAACGGTCCCCGCGGTAAGCAGTACAGTCAATGCTAGAGCGGCAAGGCGGGCTCGCTTATCCAATGATCATCTCTCCTGAACCGAACATAGACTACCTAGATTCTTCCCGCTGTAGGGCAACATGTGCCCAGCTAGCTGGCCAGCGACGCACTTCGCCAACTGCCTACTTCACCAGATGGCACGCGACATAGTGCCCGCCAATATCGACGAGCTCGGGGTCCTGCTCGCTGCAGATCTTCTTGGCTATCTTGCATCTCGTCCGGAACCGGCAGCCCGGCGGCGGATCGATGGGGCTTGGGACATCGCCCTCCAAGATGATCCGCTGCCGCTCAGCTTCGACATCAGGATCGGGAATCGGGATAGCCGACAGAAGCGCCTTGGTATACGGATGCTGCGGGTTCTTGTAGAGCTCTGCGCTCTCTGCCAACTCCACGATCTTGCCCAGGTACATTACTGCAATTCGGTGACTAGTATGCTTGACCATAGCCAAGTCGTGGGCTATGAAGAGGTACGTAAGCTTGCGCTTGTCCTGCAGCTCCTCGAGCATGTTGATGACCTGGGCCTGGATGGAAA
>CAYZHL010000180.1:4792-5777 GCA_964478095.1 uncultured Clostridia bacterium
CGTCCAAAGCGGAAATGGGCTCATCGCATATGATGAACTCCGGCTCCACTGCCAGCGCCCTCGCGACACCGATCCTCTGCCGCTGCCCGCCGCTGAATTCGTGCGGGAACCTGGTCGCATGCTCGGGGCTCAAGCCCACCGTGTGCAGCAGTTCGTGCACTATCTCAAGTCGCTCCTGTTTGCTTTGCGCAAGGCCATGGATATCAATGGGCTCACCGATAATGTCGCCCACGGTCATGCGCGGGTTCAAGGATGCATATGGGTCCTGGAAGATCATCTGTATTCTCCGCCTCAAGGGAAGCATCTCGGAAGGCGAGAGAGAATATACCGGCACGCCGTCGAATGTAACGGTCCCGGCGGTGGGCTCGTACAGACGGCAAATGGTCCTTCCGGCAGTAGTCTTGCCGCAGCCTGACTCGCCCACAAGACCCAGCGTCTCGCCTCGGTTGATAGAGAAGCTGATATCGTCGACGGCCTTGAGAAGAGCGTGTGTGCGGCCGAAGAATCCTCCGTCAATAGCAAAGTACTTCTTCAGATTTCTCACTTCGACTAGAGGCGCCATCACGCTACCCCTCCTCTCTCGACCCTCAGGTTCTCGGGCGCCATCGGGTGTTGCAGCCAGCATGCCACCGTATGGTGGTCTGACATCTGGGTGTACTCAGGTGGAACCTGCTTGCATATGGACATGGCATAGTCGCACCTGGGCGCGAACGGGCAACCCTGTGGCGGGCTGATCAGATCAGGCGGTTGCCCCAGAATCGGCACGAGCTTCTTCTTCTGCTCGGCGTCCAGCCTGGGAACCGACTTAAGCAGACCCCACGTATACGGGTGCTGTGCGTGGTAGTATATCTCGCCCACCGTGCCCTGCTCGATAATCTTGCCGGCATACATCACTACTACTCGCTGAGCCAGCCCAGCGACGACGCCCAGATCATGCGTGATCAAGATGATGGACATCCCAAGCTTCTTCTTGAGATCCTTCATG
>CAYZHL010000181.1:0-1225 GCA_964478095.1 uncultured Clostridia bacterium
GCTTCCTTCATCCGGGCAATACGGCGCTTGATATCCGCCTGCATCTTGTCCGTCCCCTTGTGTTTGGGGATGGTCCGAAGCATCTCTTCAAGCGCGGCGAGCTTCTCGTCGGGAGTTATTGCGCGCTTGTACGCCTCCTCTGCCTCCATGTACTGCGGGGTGAGGTTGGCGGGCATGCGTGCTTCCCTCCTTTGCGCTGTTCCTCTCGGTCAGCCGTGGAGAACCATCGCGCTGATAGCGGGCACGCGAACTCGAACGTCGTCGCCTTCTTCGTTCTTCACCGTGTAGGCCGCGTCATCCAGCGGAACAGTACCAGCCTGCCGTCCCGCAACCACAATGCTCCATTCCCCCTGCGTCGGCAGACCGATCTCCACGTCGTGCCTGTTGGCGTTGTATATGACAACTATCGAACCCCATTCATCGCAACACGTATTGCCGTCCAGCTCGAATAAGACGACGTTGGGCGGCCCCGGAATGAACCTGAGAGCCGAGCGCACCTGCTCTGCATCGGTCATGCGGAATGCCGGATGCGCACGGCGCAACTCGATGAGGCCGCGGTAGTAGTCGAATACTTCGCGGAATTCATGCTTGCGCTGCCATTCGAACTGGTTTACTCTGTCTCCCGCCCTGTAGCTGTTGTGGTTACCCCGCTTCGTGCGGAGCAGTTCGGCTCCTCCCTCCAGGAACGGTATCCCCTGCGAAGTGAGGACTATCGCCTGTGCGAGGAGGTCCATGCTTATCCTGTCGCCTATTGAGTCGAACGCGTTGGACCGCGCTATCTTGTCCCACAGGGTCAGGTTGTCATGGCATGACACGTAGTTCACGCACTCCCCGGGCTCAGACGCGAACCCCGACAACCCGTCGGAGTAGTGAGTCGATGCCACTACTCCTTTCGCGATCTCGCGCTCACATCCTGCAGCGCCTGTGGCGTAGCCGGGCCGGCTTCCGTCGTTGTCGCCCTTTATGGCATTTCTGAAGGCATCGTTAAGCATGCCGATTCCCATCGAACGCTGCTTGCCCGCGGTGAACATCTTAGTATGGCACAGCCCTGATGGTCCACCCGCCCATGGCTCACCGTACAGCAGGAGCGACGGCTCGACCGCTCGGAGTTCGCATGCGATCTCCCTCATCGTGTCGCAATCTATCAGGGCCATCAGATCGAATCTGAATCCGTCTACATGGTACTCCTGGACCCAGTATTTGAGCGAATCGATCATCAACTTGC
>CAYZHL010000181.1:1358-5732 GCA_964478095.1 uncultured Clostridia bacterium
GGGGCGATTCCTCTGTGCTGTAGGTGTGGTTGTACACAACATCGAGGACCACCCGCAGGCCCGCACTGTGCAGCGCCTGTACCATCTGCTTCACTTCAGTGATCCGCGTAGGGGCGTATTCAGGTTCAGTAGAATACGACCCCTCCGGCACGAAGAAATGGAACGGATCGTACCCCCAATTATACCCATTAGGCGATCGCTCGTCGACCGAGGCGAAATCCTGTATTGGAAGCAGGTGCACATGAGTAATCCCCAGCTCAACTAGGTGATCTACTCCGGTATGCACACCGGCCGGGCCCCGGGTCCCCCGCTCGCTCATCCCCAGGTACCTGCCGCGGCGCCGAACGCCGGAATCGGGCGATATGGAAAAATCCCTCACGTGCGCTTCGTACACCACGGCGTCTGTCGCTGCCGCCAAAGGGGGGCGCACGTCATCTGCCCATCCCTCCGGGTCGGTCGACGCAAGGTCAACCACAACGCTGCGACCTCCATTCACTGTGAGGGCGCGTGCGTAAGGATCGACTGCCTCCTTCACAGAGCCGCCGTGGAACACCCTGTACGTGTAGCACAACCCCGCGAGATTCCCGCAGACGACGGCCAGCCACGTCCCATCGCAGTCCGGGCTCATCGACACTTCCCACCCCTTGGCGGACTGCGCCGAAGAGTACAGCATGACCGACACGCCCAGAGCCGTGGGCGCGAACACGCGGAACGCCGTGGAATCTTGAGAGTAGACTGCGCCGAGATCGTCGCCTGGATAGTACAGCTCGAACAGCTCCTGACCACCCACTGCAACGACAGGGCACGCTTCAAGGCCCATCTGTGGCGTCAACCTCCCCACCAAACCGCATTGTAGCTGCACATCATCATGATACAGCATCCAGCGGGCGGGTGTCCAATGCGCCGTCGGCTCCGATGACTCTACTTCCCCTCGAAAAACGTTTCCATCTCACCCAATGTCTTCTCGAACACCGCCAGTGCGGAGAGCACCGGCTCGGGAGACGTCATGTCCACTCCTGCACGCTTCAGCAGATCGATAGGGTACCTGGCACTCCCGCCGCTAAGGAACTCGAGGTACCGCTCGCGAGCCGGCGCGCCTTCGTCAAGTATGGCATTGGCCAACGCAACCGCGGCCGAGAAGCCTGTCGAATACTGATAGACGTAGTAGGCTGTGTAGAAGTGGGGAATCCTGGCCCACTCGTAGGCTATTGCGTCATCCAAAACCATGTCAGGGCCGAAGTAGTCGCGGTTGAGTTGCAGGTATACCTGGTTCAGTGCCTCAGGAGTCAGAGCTTGCCCGGACTCGTGCATCTCATGGGTAGTCTTCTCGAATTCAGCGAACATCGTCTGGCGGAACACAGTTCCCCGGAATTCCTCCATGAAGTGGTTAAGGAGATACATCTTGCGCGCCGGGTCATCGGTCCTGTCCAGCAGGTACCGTGTGAGCAGCACTTCGTTGACTGTCGAGGCAACCTCAGCCACGAATATCAGGTAATCCGAGTACACGTAGGGCTGTGTGGCCCAGGTGTAATAAGAGTGCATTGAGTGCCCCATCTCGTGCGCGAGGGTGAACACGTTGCTCAGGTTGTCCTGCCAGTTCAGCAAGACGTAAGGATGGACGCCAAACACTCCCCACGAGTAGGCGCCGGACGTCTTGCCCCGATTCTCCATCACATCTATCCAGCCGGACTCCATTCCCTCCGACAGAGCCTGTATGTACTCCTCGCCCAGAGCGGACAGGCCATCGCGCACTATCGCCTTGGCCTCACCGTAAGTGACGGGCCATTCTACATCCGGGACGATCGGCGCATATACGTCGTACATGTGGATCTCGGGCAGATCAAGCGCCTTCTTCCGAAGACGCACGTATCTGTGCATCAGATCCGCCCTGCTCCTCACCGCCGATATCAGATTATCGTACACGTCCACTGGGATATTGTTCTCGTCCAGAGCTGCCTTGCGGGCGCTGCTGTACCCCCGAACACGCGCATTGAAGCTATCTGCCTTCACCGATGCAGAGTAGGTTGCCGCTATCGTATTGATCAGGGCGCGGTAGGAGGAGTACAGGGCGTCAAACGCGTCCTTCCGCACTCGTCGATCACGGCTCTGCATGAACCGGATGTACCTGCCATGGGTGACTTCCGCTGTACTCCCATCTGCATCCGTAATTGACGGGAATTTCAGATCCGCATTGTTGAGCATGGTGAAGATAGCGGGTACGGCGTGTCCGACCTCGCCTGCCATGGCCAATATGCGCTCTTCAGATGCGGAGAGAGTGTGGTCGCGCATGCGCCGTATGTTGTCCAGAAACATTCTGTACAGCTCAAGCGCAGGTTGTTCTGACACAAACCGCACCAGTACTTCATCGGAAATCGCCAGGATCTCAGGCCTGAGAAACGCCATAGCCGAGGCAGCCTCCACCGCCAGGCTCGCCGCTCTGTCGTGCATGCTCTGATAGTAGGCATTGGCATTGTCTTCATCCTTGCGCATGCGGCTGTAGGTGTACACCCGGGTCACCAAGTAGTCCATTTCGTCCCTGAGTTTCAGGCATTCCAGCAATGTCTGCGCATCCGCGCCCAGCCTGCCCGCGTAGGAAGCCATGTCGGGGATCTTGCTCCGCACCGTGGACATGTCGGCCTCGCACAGATGATCCGACGCGTATATGTCCTCCACCTTCCACCTGAGCTCTTCAGGGATATCCTGTCTTTCCGGAATCGCTTCAATTGTCTTGGCCAACCACACCGGACCCCCTTCTGATTTCTACTGAATATCGTCTGTGGTCGCAAGATCCGCCGCTGAGCCGACGACGGGCCGCCGTGACACAATTGCCTTTTGCTTCCATCGGCCGCTCCGATAGTAGGCGTAGCTCAGAAGCAGGCCCACGAATGGGCCGCTGGCCATGGCCATCCATACACCTTCCACCCCCAGCGCGGTGCGGGCCAGCACCCGCACGAGGGGCACGCGAACAAGCCACAGAGAGCCAAGGGTGATGAATAAGGTGGGCAACGTGTCGCCTGCCCCTCTCAGCACGCCTGTGAGAGCGAACATCGCTGCAAACGGAACGAACCCAAGGCTAATCCATCGCAGGTAGACGGTACCTGCCGCGAGCACCTCGCGATCCTTTGTAAACAAGGACAAAACAGCCGTCGGAAAAGCCTGAACAACCACGGTGAGTGCCCCAGTTATCGAACATGTCAGCAGCATCCCCCATTTGACCACCTCCGACACCCGGTCCTCCAGTCCGGCCCCGAGGTTCTGCCCCACAAGGGCCGTAACCGCCAGCCCGACGCTGAAAGCGGGCAGATGCCCGAACTGCTCAAGCCGCGACCCCACGCCTGAACCTGCCACCACTACACTCCCGAACTGATTTACCGTTGACATGATAACCATCATGCCCAGAGAGACCAGCGTCTGCTGAGCTCCGGCAGGCAGCCCGATCTTCACCGTAAGCTTGGTGAGGTTCCAGTCCAGGTCACGGAGGCGGGCGCCGATTTTGAGCCGCCCAACCATGTACGCGAGCGCCAGGGCGGCCGCGAAGACCTGAGATATCACCGTAGCCCAGGCAGCGCCGGCCACCTCCATCCTAGGAATGGGCCCGAAGCCGAAGATCATAATGGGATCCAGGACGATGTTCATGACTGTGGCATAGGTCAGAAACCGCAGCGGCGATCGAGAGTCGCCCAGGCCGCGCAGTATGGAACTGACGACATTGTAGATGAAGCTCGGCGCGAATCCCAGTGTATACACGCCGAGGTAGCTTGCGGCGGCCTCGATTATGTCGTCGGGCGCCCGCAGCACGCGCAGGAGCGGCCAGCGCAACATGTAGCCGACGGCGGCCATCACGACGCCCATGATGGTCAGGAGAGTGAGGCCGTTGGATATTGCCGCCGACACCATGTCGGGCCTCCTGGCGCCATAGTACTGTGACACCAGCGTGGTAGTTGCCATGGTCAACCCGGTAACCAGGGCTATGAGGCCGAATATGATCGGGAAGCCCACGGAGACGGATGCCAGTGCCCGTGGACCCAGAAATCTCCCTACCCATATGCTGTCGACGGTGTTGTACGCAGCTTGCAGCAGGTTCCCGATAAACATCGGAGTGGCGAAAGCGATGAGGTGCTTTGGTATGCTTCCTGTTGTGAAATCGGTAGTACGCACATGCTCCATAACTCTATATGCCATCCTCCCGTCTGTCTCGCGCCTTCTCGCCCACCCTGGGGCTCTTCTTCCCCATCACCGCGTCAGCCAGGTTCACAGCCAAATCGCCCACGCGCTCCAGGCTGTTCATGGCCTCCACGAATATCACCCCCGCCGGCGGCACACAGGTCCCCTCATTCAGCCGTGAGATGTGATTGGCCCGAAGCATGTCGGTGG
>CAYZHL010000182.1:0-403 GCA_964478095.1 uncultured Clostridia bacterium
CTTGCCACAGGGCAGAGGCCGATCCCGCCGCTGCCGGATGATCCGTTCGCTCCGCTGCCGAAATGCTCCCCGGGGATGCTCACCGACCGCGTTGTTCTTGCTGGAAAGGCGGATCGCTTGGAATACCCAGTGGAGATCAGCGCCGATGGCATTCTCGTGGACGATCCCGAAAGCCCGGATGACGTGGTGAGCCGGGTCAGGGGTGTTCTTGAAGCCATATGGCGTGAACGGGCCGACGATATCGAATCCGAGGCCTGTGATATCCTCGGCGTATCTGATCTGCGCGACTACTTCCGCGACCCCAAACTGTTCTTCGAGTACCACATCAAGCAGTACTCCAGGAGCCGCAGGAAGGCGCCAATCTACTGGCTGTTGCAGTCTCCCAGACGTTCATACGGGGTAT
>CAYZHL010000182.1:413-5315 GCA_964478095.1 uncultured Clostridia bacterium
TACTATCACCGTCTCAACAAGGACACTCTGTTCAAGGTTCTGGCAATGCACGTCGAACCCAAAATCCGTCTTGAGCAGGCAAGGCTTGACCAGATGCGGACACAACGTAAGGAGCTGGGCGCTGGGGGCAGTGAAGCAAAGCGCATGGAGCGGGCCATTGATCGACATGAAGCACTTATGAGCGATCTTCATACGTTCCGCGATAGGCTGAGCCGAGCAGCCGAGCTGTACCTCGAGCCCGACCTGGACGACGGGGTTGTTCTGAACATGGCGCCTCTCGGGGAATTGGTTCCATGGAAGGAACCCGGGGTCTACTGGGAGGCGTTGCGCCGAGGCGAATACGCATGGTCGGGCGTAGCAAAGCAGTTGGCCAGGAAGGGGTGATCTGGCGTGGGGGCTCTCCGCGATTACGTCATTTCGCTGGTGCGTGACCAAGTCAAGAGAAACCACATCGTGGTGTGGTTCGATCCGGGCAAGTGGTATTTCCCCATGATCCAGGGTCTTGATATACCCGGAGCCCATCTGGCCGTGTATCAAGGGAGCTTCTTCGCGCTGCGCCATGAGGTTGAGCTGCTTATGGGCAAGGAACACCCTCCGGAACTGGTTGTTTACGTTCCCATGGCAGAAGAGGAGTCATCTAGTGCCCTGGCTGAGCTAGTGGTGGCTGGAGCCGTGATGAAGCCTGGCCAGAGCCCCTGGCAGCGGAACACCAGGCCGTCAATTGTGGGCAAGAACGCTGCGTTGGCAGTGGCCGGCTCCGACTTGGCGGAGTCGGTAGAACGGGACGTGCAAGCAGGCAAGCTTCATTTCAATGATGTAGATCAGCTGCTAGATCGTTCTGCCGGAGCGGGCGGGGCTGCGGTTATCGCAACTGTGTTTCGGACTACAGGTCCTGTGGATGTCGCACTGGCGCTCTTGGAATCCGGAAGGGTTGACGCCAAGATAGCCGACCGGAACTGCTTGGCTGATGTGGCCGGGTTCTTGGGCCCGGCGTTCGGCATCGATTTGGCAGGTTGCGACAGCCTTGATCCGCTTCGCGCGTGCTTAGCTCGGGCAGTGCTGTCCACCGAGTTCATCAGTTCTGTATCACTCCACGGGCACGTTCCCCCAGAACTGTCCACCATGGTAATGCCCGAGAACTCCGAAGAGCGAGACCGGCAGCTGGAGCTGGTTCGACAGTGGCGCGCCCGGCGCGACCTGCGCGACAGCTACGCTGAGTGGGCCGACAGGGTGGAGCAGGAGCTCGGCCTTGCCGGTCTGTCGCTGGAGATGAACGAACTTGAGCATTGCGTCACCTTTGCAGCATGTGAGCGAGTGTTGCAGTCTACTGTAGAACGCCAGCTCATCGAGGCCAAAGAGTGGACCGAGCATGTGCACGAGTGCGTCCGGTTACTAGCGGAGCAGCGGCTCAAGGGATTCTGGTCGGAATGGCCAGATAGATACCCTGATATCAAGCCCAGGTGGCAGATAATCAAGGCAGCGTGTGCTCTGCTACACAGAGCCTGGGTGGTGGAGACTGCGTTACATGAAGGTGCTATGGAGCTCGGCGAGATGGTGAGGAGGTACACCGGCGAGGGTGGGGGCGATCCTTGGTGCCTGATGGACGCAGCCCATCGCGACATGAGACGCTGGTGGCTCGCGTATGATGCAGGCGCCGGGTTGGACTCTGGAAGCCTGGAGCGCCTTGTCACGTGGGCCGGCAGGCGCTACATGGAAGCAGGCGGTCGTCTTGCAGAGGCGTTCTCCGGCTCGATCGAGAGCGGCAAGTCTGCCGTGCACAGTTGTCTCCCTCAGACTCACGTGTTCAGTAAGCAGGTGGCGCCTGCGCTTGAGAACGGGAAAACCGGCTACGTGCTCGTAGACTCATTACGCTACGAGATGGCGCGCGAACTCGCGGGCGAATTGGCTGGAGAATACGAGGTGAGCCTCTCGTCGGCCATTGCGACTGTGCCCACGATTACCGAGATCGGCATGGCCGCGCTCATGCCCGGGGCTGAGAACGGTGCCCAAGTGGCGCTCACCGCCAATGGTAAGCTTGCGCTGAAAGTCGGCGACGCGCTGCTCAAAGACCGCAGGGATCGCATGGACTACCTGAAACGCGTCATGCCAGGCACATACGACGACAAGCTCGGGTCGCTGCTTCCGCCGTCTAGGTCGACAAAGCGCTGCATGGAAGATGCCAAGCTAGTAGTGATCACCTCAGACGAAATCGATGCGAGCTGCGAGTCAGCAAACGAATGGACGGCAAGGAAGGCCACTCAGTCGGTGCTCAGCGAGCTTCCGAGAGCTTTCAGGGCGCTTCGCGATGCCGGCTGCACGACCATAGTAGTAACGGCGGATCACGGTCATCTCTTCCTTGAGGAACTGACCAGCGGAATGAAGATCGACGCGCCTGGAGGGCAGACCTGCGAACTGCGACGTAGGGTATGGGTCGGCCACGGTGGAGTGAGCTCGCCTCACTCATGCCTGCGCATGCGCCTCGCCTCAACAGGCCTTGACGATGGTGATCTGGATATCGTCGTTCCGCGCGGGTTCGGCGCATTTAAGGCGGCAGGCGGGGGCGACTCGTATTTCCATGGTGGAATGTCGCTCCCTGAGATGGTCATTCCAGTGCTAGTACTGAAGCCGGGCGTGGGCTCGCCAAGTGCCACCCCGCGCGAGATAGCCTGGGACATTACACTGGGATCCGCCAAGATCACCTCGAGGTTCGTTACGGCGACCGTCCGTGCTGAGATAGCATCGCTTTTTGCCGGCGAACCCCCTCGGGTTCGGGCTGAGGTTAGGCAAGGCACACGGGTTCTGTCGAGCATGGTAGGAGCCACATACGGGTTTGCCGAATCTTCAGGCGAGGTACTGATGCGCTTTGCGGGCGGAGAGCAACGCGAGCTGGAGCAGAACACCGTGACGATGATGCTGACAGGCGAGCCTCAAGGCAACTGTGTTTCCATATACCTACTTGACGCGGTCGGCGGCAGGACTCTGAAGAAGATCGAGTGTGTCCAAGTGGACATGGTTTTTTGAATGGGGTGAAGGCCTTGTCTCAGCTGGACAAGAGGGCAACTGAAGTGCTTGCCGGCAGAGTGGTTCGCAAAGACCTCGTTCGAAAGGTGAAGGTCGGCGCCAATGTGCCTGCATACGTACTGGAGTATCTGCTTGGCAAGTACTGTGCAACCGACGATGAGATTGCCATAGAGGCTGGCCTGCGGTTAGTCAATACCTCTCTGGCGGACAGCTTCGTGTCGCCTACAGAGGCTAACAAGGTGCAGTCGCTTGTAAGGGAGAAGGGGCGCCATACCATCATCGACAAGGTGAGGGTGAGGTATCTCTCGCAGGACGACAAGTACTGGGCAGAGCTTGTCAACTTCGGCCACCGCTATGTTCACGTGCCCGAGGCTTTCGTTACCCGCTACGATCGGCTTCTGGAAGCGGGGATCTGGGCGCAAGTGGAACTGAGGCACGAGTATGACGAAGAGGCCAGGGGCAAGCGCAGTCCGTTCTGGATAGACGACATCAAGCCCATCCAGGTGGCGTCCTTCAACCTGGAGGACTACTGCTCGAGGCGGCGCGAGTTCACTACTGATGAATGGGTTGATCTCCTAATCCGCAGTATAGGTCTTGAACCCGGGCGCCTTGACAGGCGTCTGAAACTGCTCTTCCTTACACGATTGATACCACTGTGCGAGAGCAACTACAACCTGATCGAGCTCGGCCCGAGAGAGACTGGCAAGTCCTATGGCTACCAGGAGCTTTCGCCTTACGCAGTTCTGCTCACAGGGCCGCCGACCGTCGCCACCCTGTTCTACAACATTGGCAAGAACTCTATCGGGCTAGTGGGCCTGTGGGATGCCGTCGCTTTCGACGAGGTGGCCGACTTGCAGGGCATGCCCAAAGAGGTGATCACAACACTCAAGACCTATTGCGAATCGGGCATGTTCGCGCGCGGCAAAGACGCTATGACCGGCCATGCGTCCATCGTGATGTTCGGAAATACCAATCACCCAGTAGACGTGATGGTGAGATTTTCCCATCTGTTTGTGTCGCTGCCCGAGGTAATCAGGGAAGACACCGCTTTCCTCGACCGCATACACTACTACATTCCCGGTTGGGAGATACCCAAGATGCGCCCTGACCTCTTCACCAACCACTACGGCTTCATAACCGACTACTTCGCCGAGGCCCTGAAAGAACTCAGAAAGCGCAACTACACTGAGACGATCGATCATTACTTCTCCATGGGCGCGGCACTGAAGTCCAGGGACGTGAAGGCAGTCAGGAAGACGGTGTCGGGCCTGGTCAAACTGATATATCCCGATGGAGAAGTCACGCGGGCACAGATGGAGGAGCTAGTCGTTACAGCCATGGAGGGAAGACGACGAGTGAAGGAGCAGCTCAAGAAGATAGGCTCCTTCGAGTATCACCAGACGAGCTTCTCGTATATCGACAACGAGACCCGTGAGGAGCACTACGTTGGGGTGCCGGAGGAGGGAGGCCGTAATCTAGTGTCGGCCGATCCGCTGGCGCCTGGGTGTGTGTACACGGCATCAGTAGACGATCAGGGCAGAGTGGGGCTCTATCGAATTGAGGTAGGCACCGCTGCAGGCACTGGCAAGCTTAAGCTCGCCGGCGGAGTAGACGGCGCCATGAAGGAGTCAATCCAGCGCGCGTTCGCCTACATCCAGGGTCACAAGGTCCAGATGGGCATCGCCCAGGACTTCGACACGACGGACTTCCATGTGGAAGCCATCGACCTCTTGGCGAACAGAGTGCCGTGTGACGCCGGGGTGGCGCTCATCGTGGCTGTCTACTCCGCGCTGACAGGGCACACTGCGCTTCCTGCCATGATAATCCTCGGCGACATTACCATCCAGGGTAATGTCAAGCCGGTTACAAGCCTCGTGGAAC
>CAYZHL010000182.1:5443-5678 GCA_964478095.1 uncultured Clostridia bacterium
TGAGAACAAACGCGACTTCCTCGAAGTATCAGCCGACATCGCCGAACGAGTCGATCCGGTGTTCTACGGCGATCCAATAGTGGCAGCGAGGAAGGCGTTGGGGATGAACTAGCCTGGTGATCAGGCATAGCGTGGCCGGCGGCGAGTTGTTCGAGAACCATGTTGTCGGCGAGACCGTCAAGAGCTATCGGAATACCGGTAGAGAGCCCTACCAGTGCCACTGTCGAGACAGGGA
>CAYZHL010000183.1:0-2247 GCA_964478095.1 uncultured Clostridia bacterium
ACCAGAACTGCCAGTACGTCGACCCCCGGATGGGGGGAACGCCTATTGACGACGCCGACATCGACGCTCCGGAAGCCTGGGGGATCTTCACGGGCTCCGAGTCGACGCTGGCAGCTATCATCGATACGGGCTGTTACATCTTCCATCCGGACCTCGCGGCCAATATCTGGGTGAACCCCGGCGAGATCCCCGGAAACGGCATCGACGATGACCACAACGGCTACATCGACGACATCTGGGGATGGGACTGGTTCAATGGCGACAACTCCGTGTGGGATCCGGACGAACGCGACTCATACGGATATCTCAATGACGAACACGGGACACACACGTCCGGCACCATCGGCGCCGTCACGAACAACGCCATGGGCGTCGCCGGCATCAACTGGAACATCAAGGTCATGGTGCTTAAGTTCCTCGGCCCCGATGGCGGCTACACCTCCGATGCCATCTTGGCCTTCAACTACGCGGCCAACAAGGGCGCCAAGGTGATCAGCTGCAGCTGGGGCGGGGGCGGCTACAATCAGGCGCTGAAGGACGCCATCGAGGCAACGCACGCGCTGGTGCCGTGCGCCGCCGGAAACAGCGGCGACAACACCGACGTCAACCCGCACTATCCGTCCAGCTACGACAGTGACAACATCATCTCCGTGGCGGCGATGATGCAGAACGAGACTCCCTGCAACTACCCCGGCTGGTGGAGCACGTGCTGGGGCCCGACAAGCGTCGACTTGTTCGCGCCGGGCGGGTACATCCTCTCCACCATTCCGCCCGACCCGCCGCCGTCGCAGCCGGCGGAGGCGTACGACTTCTTCTACGGAACGTCGATGGCGACGCCTCACGTGTCGGGAACAGCGGCTCTGGTGCACTCACTGCGGCCAACCATCGCGCTGTACCCGGGCGCGCCGGGATGGACTCCCGGGCAGCCGACTGTGAAAGACATACTCCTTGAGTCGGTCGACGTCAAACCTGCCTATCAGGGCAAGGTGCTGACAAGCGGCAGGCTCAACGCCGGCGCGGCCATTGCCGGGCTGGGCGGGCCGGTGATAACGTCAATTGACGGCCAGCCCAGGTTCGGCCCTCCGCCTCTTGAGGTCACATTCACCGCTTCCGCAATGTCGCCTGACGGCGAGATCGTGGACAAGTGGTGGGACTTCGGCGACGGAAGCACGCCTGTGCATGAGTTCAACACCGTTCACACATACACCGAGCAAGGGGACTTCACTGCCACTTTCCACGCTCTCGACAACGAGGGCCTGGAAGCCACCGCTTCTGTGACCATCAAGGTCTTCTTCCCACCAGTGATAGATGTGGATCCCGATGAGATTCATGTCGACCTGTGGTGGGGCGACACCCAAATGCGCGAGCTCGCAATCAGCAACACAGGGCTAGGCGATCTCAACTACAGCGTTAGTGTCAGGCTAGTCGGCAAGCTCGACGCATCGGGCCAGGCCAAGCTGGGCCGTGGAGGTCCCGATTCCTTCGGCTACTTCTGGCTCGACACCGACGAGCCGGGCATGGCGCCACCCGACTGGCTCGACATCAGGTCCATGGGAACACCGGTGACTTTGGGAGACGACAACGGCATCGTAGTGAACCTGCCGTTCGAGTTCCCGTTCTACGGCCAGACCAAATCGCAAGTCGCCATATGCTCCAATGGGTATCTGACCTTCGGGAGCAGCCTCGGTGTGTGGACCAACGCCGACATCCCAAGTACAATGAACCCCAACGATCTGATTGCGCCGTTCTGGGACGACCTTACGCTTAGTTCCAGCGGCACATGCCACTACTACGGCGATGAAGACATGTTCATCGTGCAGTATACCAACGTTCCCAGGTTGGGCAGCGGCGGCCCTTACACATTCCAGGTATGGCTGACGCCTCAAGGCACGATCACCTACGTGTACGAAACGATGCAGGGAACTCGCCTCAACGAAGCCACCATTGGTATCGAGAATGATACCGGCACAGTAGGCCTACGAGTGGCGTACAACCAGCCTTACGTCCACGACGATCTGGGAATCGTGTTCCTTCCCGGCTGGCTCATATGCAGCAGTACAGGAGGGACGATCGACCCAGGGTCGACAGACGTGCTCGACCTCATGTTCTTCGCAGACCACTTGCCCAAGGGCACTTGGAAGGCCATAGTAGAGATCACGAGCAACGACCCGGCGAACCCGAAGGTCGATGTGAACACCTTCATGTTCGTTAGGTCGCGAATCGTCCCCAGGATCAGGTCGGCCTCAG
>CAYZHL010000183.1:2257-5675 GCA_964478095.1 uncultured Clostridia bacterium
CCGTGGGCAGGAAGCGCTCCGCTTGAAGTCCACTTCTCACTGGACGCGTACGATCAAGACGGCACGGTTGTCGACGCTATCTGGGACTTCGGCGACGGCAGCCCGACGGTCAGCGGAACATTCAGCCCCGTCCACACCTACGCGGCAGAAGGCGTCTACACGGCCACGGTCACAGTCATCGACGATGATGGATTCGAAGCCTCGGCAGATATCGCCATCGTAGTGGCCGATCTGCCCCAGGCAGCTGTCGATCCAACCTCGTTCAACCAGGTCATTCGGGCGCATCGGCTGCGCACCGAGACGCTCACTGTGACCAACACCGGAGTGGCGCCGCTGGAATTCGCAGCGGCAGCATACACAGCAGGTGTTCCCACAGGGGCCGATGAACTCGATCCACTGGGCGGAGGCGGTCCCGATTCCTATGGCTACATGTGGCGCGACTCAGACGAGCCGGGCGGACCGGTGTTCGACTGGGTGGAGATCAGCGGAATCGGTACCAAACTGCCTGTGTCGGGCGATGACTCGAGAGAAGTCGATCTGCCCTTCGAATTCCCGTTCTACGGCGATGCCAAGACGTCGATCCGCATCTGCTCCGACGGCTATCTCACATTCGGCACGAAGGGGAACGCATATACCAACGTGGCCATCCCCAACCCCGCCGAGCCCAATGACATGATGGCTGTCTACTGGGATGACCTCAACCCTCCCAGCGCGCCGGCCGACGGCGGCGTCTTCTACTACCACGACGCTGTCAATAACCGCTTCGTGGTTCAGTGGAACAAGGTGCCGCGGTACTACAACAACGGCCAGTACACATTCCAGGCTATACTCTATCCCAACGGAGCAATGGTCTATCAGTACCTGAACATGGAGTTCGCCAGTGCGACCTACGCCAAGGACGGCACTATCGGCGTGGAAAACGCCACAGGTACTGACGGATTGCAGGTGCTTCACAACACAGAGGGCTACATGCACAACAACCTGGCGATCAGGATCAAGCCCATCAGCTGGATGTCGGTTTGGCCCAACGAAGGCGAACTGGCGCCCGGCGAGAGCATGGATCTGGACGTCACATTCGACCTGGCGCTCATCGGATCCGGGACATTGGACGGCGCTGTTGTGCTGGATACCAATGACATCCGCAAGCCGAAGACGATAGTGCCCGTCCATATCCAGGTGATCCCGAACAGCCCGCCTGTGATCACAGCGTGCGCTGTCAACCCCGAGCAGGGACCTCCTGGATCGTCATTCCAGTTCGTCGCGGCAGGGTATGACCCCGACGGCTCGTTAGCCGAAAAGTACTGGTCATTCGGCGACGGATCGCCCGCGATGCACCAGTTTGTCGCAGATCATGTTTACACGGCAGAAGGCGTGTACACAGCTACATTCACAGTGATCGACAACGACGGCTACACGGCAACGTCAACCGTCAAAGTGACTGTCGCCCATGCCGCCTCGGCCAGCTGGCATCCGGGGCAGTTCAGCTTCAGGGTGGGCGGCGGGCAGGTAGCGACGGGCATCCTCACTCTAGCCAACGCGGGGCCCGGCACTCTCATCTTCGGAAGCGGCGAGTTCCCGAGCCAGGTCCAGATGCCGGAGAGGCTGGTACTCTCTGAGGGCATCAAGGACTACGGGGCCAGGACGGCCTTCGGGCTCTATGAGCCGGTTCCGAATTCTGAGAAATCAGAGTGGTTACCCGATGCCGTAGGTTCTGTGATGAAGAGCTGGACATGCCCATCGCCCATAGGCGATCCGTGGGGCGTTGGAGTGCTCTTCGATTCCGACGAGGTAGTGATCGCAGACGGCGCGGTAGATCCCACAGACGACTACGTAGTTACATCGGACGGCACATACACCGGCAGGTACTGGTCTGCCGATTTCGGCGGTTCTTGGGCCGGCGACATGGCGTTCGATGGAACCTTCATCTGGCAGGTCAACGTAGGCGGCGACAACGCCATCCATAAGATTGACCCTGCAAATGGCCATACAGTCGGCTCGATAAGCAACGCAGCCTGGGCCGGCGTCTCGCAGCGCGGCCTGGCGTATAACGCGAACGACGACACATTCTACATTGGCGGATGGAACGAGGACATAATCTACAAGTTCAAGGGCGAGAGCTGGGGCAACCCCGGCGAGGTCATTGAGCAATGGTCAATGCCCGTGTCAATCGCAGGGCTAGCCTATCACCCCGTGGCCGATGTGCTCCTGGTGAGCGCCAACTCGTCGCCTGACATGATCTACCTAGTCAATGCAACCACCCACGCAACTCTCGGCCAGTTCCAGCATCCGGCCCATGGCGACTACATGGGGGTCGGATGCGAGCTTGCTCGCGACGGCAACCTCTGGGTCGCGAGCTGGGGCGAGAACAAGATGTACCTGGTGGAGACCGGCCTTGGGCCCATAGGCTCCGGCAGCTGGCTGACGTGGGAGCCTGCGGAAGGCAGCGTGCCTGCTGGCGGCTCAGTGCCGATCACGATCACTGCCAACAGCGAGAAGCTCACGCCTGGGGTTCACACCGGCAATGTGGTGCTGACGACCAACGATATCGAGAACCCTCTGATCGTTGTGCCCGTCGCACTTCAGGTGGCCGCGCCTCCGGCGATCACCGAAGCCACCGCTGAACCCGTGTTCGGCGAACCTCCGCTCGTGGTAACATTCCACGCCGCATTCGTAGCGCCGGAGGTACCGGTCGTAAGCTACGGCTGGGACTTCGGAGACGGCACATCGTCAGCAACGCTAGACGCAGCCCATACCTACACGTTGCCCGGCAGCTACAAGGCCACGTTTGCAGTAGTCGACCAGCTCGGAGCGACTGCCGAAGCCAGCGTCGACATCGTGGTCACGTGGGCGCCCCACGCTACGGTTGATCCCACGCTGATCGAACTCACGTTGCCTCCCAAGGCCGTCGTAACAGAGACGGTGACGGTAGGAAACGTAGACGGCAATGCACCCTTGAGCTTCAGCGTCAAGGTAAAGAGCGGCAGCGCCCCGTTTGTGGCCATGCCCAAGAGGATCGGATCGATAACAGATCCGAACGCAGCCACGGCGGAAGGCCTCTACCTGCCGTTCGACCCAACCACAGTCCAGCGGATTGCAGGCAACGTACAGCCCGACGGCGTAGGCGACATACTGAGGTCAGCACCAACGTGTGGCTTGCCGACCCGCTGAACAAGAAAGACTACATCATCACTCCGGCAGGCGCATTCACAGGCACAGTGTTCAACACGCCTTGGGCAGGGTCATGGCCCGGCGACATGGCGTACGATTCCACCCGCAACCTGATATGGCAGGTTAACGTGGGCGGCGACAACGGTATCTACGGCCTGGATCCCGCAACCGGAGCGGTAGTTACCAGCGCTTTAATGATACTGGGACTGGCGAACGGCATAGACCGCCCTGTGCTGGGAGGCGCTTTCTG